>JAISFN010000179.1 GCA_031263585.1 Prevotellaceae bacterium
CATGAACTTTACAAATGGGAATGGAATAAAAACAACAACTTGATAGGGCTTGACAAGAAAACATGTGAACACCGTTTTACATGGCAACCGCATGGCTCTCAATTTACAATTATTGAAGAAGTTCCTGAGAAAAAATTAATAATCAGGGTTAAACGACCACAATCGCTTGACAAAGAACAAGTATTGTCTGCGCTCGGATTTGACAAATCATGGATAACAATTATACAAAAAAATGGCTGATGTTTTTTCTAAAGGACAACGCAGTCAGATTATGCGACAGGTAAAAAGCAATTGCAACAAATCTACAGAATTAAAACTCATTGCTTTATTCAAAACTAATAAAATAAAAGGTTGGCGGAGAAATTATCCCCTTTTTGGCAAACCTGATTTTACTTTTCCATCAATAAAAGTAGTAATTTTCGTTGACGGCTGTTTTTGGCATGGGCATAATTGTCGAAACACCACACCAAAAGACAATGCTGATTATTGGTCCAAAAAAATTGAACGTAATAGAAATCGAGATAAAGAAGTAACAAGAATTCTCAAAGAAAAAGGTTGGAACATAATTCGCCTTTGGGAGTGTGAACTTAAAAATGAGAAAATAGTACAAGAAACATTGCACCCAATAATCGGGTTGCCATAATACGATATTTACACCTGCTTAAACATTAGTGAATTCTCGTCTTTGTCATGTTACCAGAACATTAGCGGTCATCGTGAACAGCATACGAGTAAGAAAAATTATTTATAATATGAAAGCAATAGAATTTAATTTTACAAAAAATGACTTTAAGTTTTGTGTGCTTGACGGACAGGCTAACACATCCAACAATTATAGAGAAAAATTCGGTGGTGACATAAAAAGTATACTACTGTAAATATTTGATAATCGATCGATTAATTAGTATTTTTGTAAATAAAAATACGCTCCATTGCCCCGATTGCCAAAGCCAAAGATAAAAAGAAATGTTAAGAAACCGTACGGGACGCAAAATTATTTGTGCAGGAAATGCGGGCGGCAGTTTATCGGCAGCCATGCATCGCGGTACAAAGGCTGTCATTCTTCCCCGGCACAAAAGATAGTATTGCCGCTTGTTCGCGGCATATGCATCAGGGATACTGCTGAAATTGAGAGTATCAGCATTAAAAAACTTTGCCGGTATTGCCGCACTCCCGGCATATGATCCTGCCCAGGCAAGAGTATTATGATTGTTTGGAAGCAGATGAGTTTCGGACTTATGCGGGAAGAAGAGTACCAAGCTTCGGCTCGTCTATGCCTGCCGTAATGACAGTGGCGGAATCGCGGCGTAGGGCAAATGGGAATGAAAACAGCCGAAGACTTGAAGAAAAACTTGCCTGATTTTGGAATAAGCTACGGGCTTATTGCCTCCGATGATTGGAATAGCTTTGCGGCCGCATTCAAGGGTGGAAACCATCGTGCAGGAAAGAAACATACCGTAGGTATCGAATGGGATAATTGTCGGCTGAGGCATCTTATTCGACAGAGCCTTCCGTAAAACTTGCTGTTTGTCCAAAATAATACGCGAGTATTTAAACGTATTTTAAAAGCCTTTAATCCCGCTTTTTTTTACATCAACTTCGGCTTTGTCTCTTAGAACACCACCCTATTCGGATTGGCTATTTAAACGTTTTGAAGAAGGTTACGCTCTCTTCCGAGATTCTTTATTTCCTAATTCGGTCACACGTTACGAACTGACCCCGGATAAAATTGATTGTCTCATTTTCGGTTCTAAAAACTATACCCCTGTCATTGACCGTATCAGTAAGATTACATCGAGATTTAGTACATATTTCTACTATACAATTACTGCCTATGGTAAGGATATAGAGCCAGGAACGTCCGGCATAGACGAGAGCTTGGATACCTTGTTGAAACTTTCCAAAATTATCAGGGTTCAATGTATTACATGGCGTTATGATCCTATACTGCTTACAAAGGATTATACTATAAGGATGCATTTTGAAACATTTGAATATATAGCGGAGCGACTGGCTGAGTATATTGACTGTTGTATATTTAGCTTTGTGGAAATGTATAAAAAGCATAAAACAAATCTGCCTGAACTGATACCTTTAAAAGTCGGCGAGCTGGACGAAATAGCGCAGGGGGCTTGGTGAAATTGCAAAAAGGGATGGTATCACATTACAAATCTGCAGCTCAAGCGAAAACTATGTAAGATATGGAACTGTAACTTTCAGTTGCGTTACATTGGATATTTTGGGATGGGCAAACAATCTTCAATTTCGCGATCTCAAACATAAAGGCTTTCGAAAAGGCTGTCATTGTATCGAAAGCAGTGACATCGGCGCACTAAATAGCTGCCTTAATGGGTGTAAGTATTGCTACGCCAACAAAAATGCCCACTTGCTCATGAGAATTATAAACTTCACGACAAGGAATCGCCTTTATTAATAGGGCATTTGAAATCGACTGACAGGCTGCAACAGGGTGCACAAAGAACTTTTTTAATGCAGAAAAAGGATTCAATTTAGCAAGAATCGGGTTTTCATATTTAGTATAATAACCGATATTTGTGCCAATAACAAAACAAATAAAGAAAATGAAAATTGCATTCAGTAAAATAGAAGAAGCATTGGCAAGTTCTTTCTTTGAACTTAATTGTATAGGAAAAGGAGCAATTAAACAACACATTTTATCAATGAAGAAATTCTCGGAATATCCGGCCAATTTTCATTTTGTAGCATGGACAAAGGAAGATAACGGGGAAATTGTTGATTATTCCTTCATTGATACCGAGATTGGGAAACTGCTAATCGCCAATACGCCTAAAGGCGTATGTTTCTTAGGGTTTGCGAGTAAAGGAGAAGCCCTTATTCTAGAAGATTTTCAACACAGGTTTCTCTGTCTGCAATTCAGGGAACAATCAAACGACTTGCAAAAATTGGCAGCCGATTATTGCAATGGCGCTCGGGAACAAATCATATCTTTGCATTTAAAAGGAACAGATTTTCAGGTTGATATTTGGAAGAAACTGGTTCGGATTTCCGAAGGCAGGCTATCGACTTACGGTTCGCTTGTTTCCGGTTTTAAGGGCACACAAGCCATTGGCACGGCGGTAGGAGCAAATCCTATTAGTTTTATTATTCCATGCCATCGCATCGTAAAAAATGACAGTAGCTATCGGAGCTACCATTGGGGTTCCGAGCTGAAAAGGTTACTGTTGGCTTACGAACTGCAAAACAATTATGGTCAATAAGAAATAGAAACGATAGTATATGAAAACGCAACAGCAGATCGACGATGATAGAATGAAAGCTGCCATTTTGTTTTTGGTGGACAACTACACTACGCAGCCAAAGCTGGATGAAATTGCATCGCACGTCAATATGAGTTCCTTTCATTTTCAACGGATGTTTCAGGAATGGGTGGGCGTTACTCCCAAACAGTTTGTTCAGTATTTAAGTGTGGAACACGCAAAGAAAATGTTGAAAGAAACCCATACCACATTGTTCGACGCAACTTACGAATTGGGACTTTCCGGCACAAGCCGTCTGTATGACCTGTTTGTCAACATCGAAGGAATGACGCCGGGTGAATACAAGAACGGCGGTGTGAATTTATTTATTAATTATGCCTTTGCCGACACTCCGTTCGGAACCGTTATCGTTGCATCCACTGACAAGGGAATATGTCACATGACATTTGCGGACGAAGGCCACGAAGGAGCATTGGAGCGTTTGAAAAGCTCCTTTCCCAATGCAAAATACAATCACTTCATGGATATGAAACAGCAAAATGCGCTGTTTGTATTCACGCAAGATTGGAGCAAGTTGCAAGAAATTAAATTACACCTGAAAGGAACTGATTTTCAGCTAAAAATATGGAAAACTTTGCTAAAGGTTCCTTCCGGCGGACTTACAACTTATTCGGATTTGGCGCTTAAATCGGGCTATGAAGGCGCACAAAGAGCTGTCGGAACGGCTCTTGGAAATAATCCTGTCGTGTTCCTGATTCCCTGCCACCGCGTGATAAAAGCGACGGGCATAATTGGCAACTATCGCTATGGAGAGATACGCAAAAACGCTATCATCGGTTGGGAAGCCGCTAAAAAAGAATTGATAGCAGATTAGTCACGGCGCCAATTTATTTTCTTTTGTAGCTCTAAATTCACCAGATGATATGACGATATGAACAAGAAATTCAATTATACAAAAAAGGTCTTTGGCCAAAGAGGTGGTGCGGTGGTTACAGCAACAAATTGCCTATGGACTGTTTAAAGTAGGAGAAAAATTGCCGACCGAATCCGAATTAATAGAAAACTTTGGGGTTGGCCGTTCAACAATCCGCGAAGCTGTGAAAATCCTATCCAATTCCGGGCTTTTAAATGTTTTACAAGGCATAGGGACTTTTATTGAAAGCGAAACTCTCACACCAATAGGCTAACGCTTAAATCGGGCTAATATACACGAATTGAACGAAGTTTGGCAAATATTGGAAATGAAAATGGCAGAAAAGTGTCAGAAAAACGTACAGAGCAAGATATTTTAAATATCGAAAAATACCATTGCAGAAGCATCACATAATGAGATTTTTCTCGACTTGTATAAAATAGCGTCTATTCATCTGAAAAAGTGGTTTAAAAGCATTTATAGCGAGATTAATCCTCTTATGAAAACTCATGCTCTACATGAACAACTGGCAAAGCATATAATCGCAGGTGAGCCGGAAAAAGCGCGGGATGCAGCCGAAAAAATAATAGAACAGTCCTAAAATAGTTTATAGCCGGATTTTACAAAATGAAAAATATTATACGCAAAGAACTTGAAGTTATTGCTGATGAAAAATACAGGCTTTTTTCATCAAAACTTATCCCAAACATCAATAATGTGTTGGGGGTAAGATTGCCCCAACTTCGCAAAATCGCAAAAAGATTGGCGAAGGAAGGTTTTAGCGAGTACCTCACCGCAACAGACCTGATTTATTTTGAAGAAACCATGCTGCAAGGCATGATAATAGGATATTTAAAAACAAATTGGGAAGAAAAAGCAAAGCATGTAGCTGAATTTGTCCCCAAGATTAATAATTGGTCGGTTTGCGACAGCTTTTGTACAGGGCTGAAATTTAACCAGGCAGATAAAGAACTTGTTTGGAAGTTTATTCAGCCCTATTTAAAATCAAAAGAGGTATACGAAATACGGTTTGGTGTCGTAATGCTACTATTCCATTTCGTCGAAGAAAAATATACCAAGTACGTACTTCGTGCATTCGATAAAATCAGGCATGGCGATTACTATGTGAAAATGGCGGTAGCGTGGGCGGTATCCATCTACTACCGGGATTTGCCGGATGTAACCATGCCGTATTTGAAAGATAATAATATGGACGATTGGACGCACAATAAAGCGGTTCAAAAAATAACGGAATCGCTTGCCATCGACAACGAAACAAAAGATATAATCCGCTCAATAAAAAGGGGGAAAGCAAAATGATTATAACAGCAAGTAGGCGAACCGATATTCCTGCATTTTTCTCCGACTGGTTTTTCAATCGGTTACAGGAGGGATATGTATTAGCGCCTTACCTGCGTATTCAGGGCAAGTACAGAAAAGTATTGCTAAATAAAAAGGTCGTTGATTGCTTTGTTTTTTGGACTAAAAACCCTGCCCCGATGATTGACAAATTAGATTTGCTATCAGGGTATGACTTTATTTTTCATTACACCGTAACGCCTTACGAAAAAGATATTGAAGCGCATCTTCATAACGTAGAAAGGCGGATAGAGTTATTCAAACAACTATCTGAAAAGATAGGCAAAGAGCGGCTTATTTGGCGATACGATCCCATTTTCGTGAGCGAACGGTATTCTATTCCGTTTCATATCGAAACTTTTGAACGAATGGCAGCACTATTCAGCAATCATACAAACCTTTGTATGATTAGTTTTATAGATGATTACAATCACATCAAAAAAATACTGGCCTATCATGGCATTGTTACTATGAAAAATGAGCAGATACATTTTTTAGCCGCCATTTTTTCCAAAATAGTTGCAAAATACAATATATCACTTCAGACATGCGCCGAAAATTCCGACCTGAGTACGCACAATATCGCTCGTGGAGCCTGTATAGATAGGGCGTTATTAGAGCGGGTTACAGGGAAATCTTTTTTACCCCAAAAAGATAAAAACCAAAGAGCCTTGTGTAATTGTCTGGAAGGAATGGACATCGGAGCATATGACACTTGTTTGCATGGCTGCATATATTGTTACGCCACCACAAAATTTAAAAAGGCGTTAAGCAATGCACGGCTACACGATAAAACATCGCCGATATTGTTTGGCTATCCCAAAGCGACGGATGAAATTATTCAAGCAAAAATGACCTCGTTTGTTTCCTCGCAAGGTAATTTATTTGTGAAATAAGAATTTTATAGATCTGCAAGATATAAGAAATTATACTCACAATTCCGCCGGTTTTCTTTTTTGACGAGTGCCTGTTTTATTTGAACAGGGGTTACGACGAATGCCTGCATCGTGTAGAAAACGGAAAACTCATCAGATGATTTTCGCCTTTGAATGTGGCTCACAAAGCTATCCCAATCATCACGGGCAATACTTCCGTAGTTTACGCCCAAATCAGATAATTTTTTCTTCAAGTCTTTGGCTGTTTTCATTCCCGTTTGTCTCAGGCAAACGCTACAATTTCGCCAGTGTCCCTGCGGCAGGTATAGATGAGCCAAAGCTTGGCGCTCTTCTTCCCCACATACGTCCAAAACTCATTTGCTTCCAAACAATCATAATACGGCCGCTTGGGCTGGATCATATGCCGGGAGCGTAGCAATACCGGCAACCGTTTTTTGAAGCTGATATTCTCAATTTAAGCGGTATCCCTGACGCCTATGCCGTGGACAAGCGGCAATAATATCTTTTGTGCCGGGGAAGAATGACAAGCTTTATACTTCAATGCATGGCTGCCAATAAACTGTCGCCCGCATTTCTTGCACAAATAATTTTGCATCCCGTACGATTTCTTGCCATTCCTTTTTATCTTTATACTTTTGTAGCAATGGAGAATAATTTTTATTTTCATTTACAAAAATACTAATTTATCCATGATTGCCAAGTATTTACAGCAGCATACTTTTTGCATCACCGCCAAAAGCTTTTTGGGGAACCACGGAATCCGCCGTTAAAACGCAAATTCACATAGCCATTATCTCATATTGCCTGGTCAGCATCATAGAATAGGAATTGAAGTTGAAAAGGCCTACATATGATGTATTGAGGATAATCGGCATATCACTGTTGGATAAAACCCCTTTAGGGTAACTATTTAGAAATGAATATAGTACTTCAAGCTATCAAAACGATAGACAACTAAAACTTAATTTTCTTAGTGCGCACTAGTGGTCTAAAGTCATCCAATTCTGTTTTTTTTAACATTTCATATCTCTATTCGTATATAGAACAAGGGGTATTCGTGTAGTAGGAAGGCAGGTTCATAAAAAGCGTTTTTTTTATGATCCATTTAAAATCAGATCACTATACCTTGCATCGACAAAATTATTTTTTTAAACAACAAAATGTTATCTTATTATGAAAAGAATTATTTTTATTCTAACAGTATTAATAATGACGCTTGGTGTAAATGCACAAAATTTGAAATTTGGAGCTAAAGCCGGTATGAATGTCGCGGGTATGTCGGCTGCAAGCTATAATGGAGAAAAAGAGAAAGGTTCGAACATGATGATCGGATTTCATGTTGGCGGTTATGTGAATTATTCAATCAACGACATGTTTGGATTTCAGGGAGAGTTATTATTTTCGGCGCAGGGCACAAACAAGACAGAGGAAGCCTCAGGGAAGCCCAAAGTTCGTATGGGTTTTATCAACATCCCCTGGCTTGCAGAATTCAGGCTTATACCGAACGTGCCGGAATTTAGCGTTTTTGCCGGTAATCAGATTGGATTCAATGTCAGTCGCAAAGTTACGTGGAGCGATGGTTCAAGCGCTTCAGGTTCGAAACTGGACGACATGCTGAATCCTGAAAAAATTAACACTCTTGATATTGCGGCAGTTATCGGCATACAATATACTTTTATGGAGCATCTTACAGTTGGAGCGCGTTACAATTATGGGATAACCAACGGATCGAGCGGGAACGGTGATTACAAGGTTAAAGGCAACAAGCACAACGTTATTCAGGTCAGTGTCGGATGGACTTTCTAAGTTATGTTTAATTCAAAAACAGTTCACAAAAATTTATTAAAAACAAATTAAAAATTCACACAATGAAAAAATTAATGATTACTTTGGTTGCCGCATGTATTGCCTGCACAATTTTTGCCCAGGTTCCCGAGCAGTTACGGAAAGGGAATATCTTAATAGAAACCGATGCAACAAATGTAGGAATAAGGTTTACCAATGGCGTTAGCATGGAAATTTCAGGAGCCGGAGGTTATTTTATTACCGACAAACTTGTAATCGCCGGCGGCATAGGGCTTGACGTAATTTCAACCGAAAGCGGAAACTGGGATGGAACAAGTAGTACTCAAACCAATACGACATTCGATATTGGCGCAGGCGTGCGTTATTATTTCCTGGCTAATCAGCGAGGCGGACTGTTTGCAACAGGAATGTTTAGTGTAGTCGTAGGCAGCGGCGATCCTGTGTTTGGCGTAAGGTTCAACGGTGGATATGCATTTTTTATTAACCGATACCTTTCTATTGAACCTTTAATGCAGCTTGATTTGCCTTTCTCGAAAGGAACAAAAGTGAATTTCGGCATCGGCGCAGGAATCAGTATTTATTTATAACAATTAATAATTCTAACTAATACTTTTATTATTGCTTTTTTTTACTGAAAACGAATGATTAATTAACAATTAAGAGGTGATGTTATACGGAATACTTGATACTGACTACGGATAAAAAACATATTAAACAAAACAAATCATTGTAAATTATAGATTGATTTTACGGATTGCTTCGTTTGCAATGACGAATAAATGAACAAAAAACAAACGTAATAATCGAACTGTACAACCTAACTATTACCGATCGCAAAGATGACTTTTGGACGTGTAATAACACAAGCAAATCGCTCAAAGAAGACGATTGATGTAACCATTGAACAGATAGTTAACGGAGCAAGTGTATATTTCGGACTTGGATATTTCAGCCTGCTTGTCAACGGCACATTTATCGGCGACTATGCAAAATGGAATTCGATGAAACACAACCTTCACGTGAAAGCTGCAGCATCCGCCAAACTATGCGAAGCGATGAGAAAAATGCAAGTCAACTTCCTGCTTTTGCGGCAGTTTAGCGTAACTGCGTATAACAAAAACACAAAGAATCGGCAGAGAAAAAAACAAAAAAATAAAGCCCGAAAGGGCGAAAACAAACAAATTAATAACAAAATGAAAAAAGTATTAAATTATTTAATGATTGCAGCAGTGGCTGCGTTAGTCTGCACAGCGTGCAGCAAAGATAACGAAGATGACACTGAAGGGATTGATAAATCTAAAAATTATGTTAAATACAATGGTAAGGATTATACAATCGTCAGTGCAGGATTAGCTAATTATGAAGATTTTTACGAAAACGGCACGTACAGTTATGGAATACGATTCATGCTCGGAGGAAGCAATTTTGTAGAAGTTGATGTTTTATTCAGTAATTCTACATTCCCCGAAGGTTCCAAAACATACAGCTACAGTACTTCACATGCGGCAGGCACTATGGATGCCTTCTTTTACAAAATAGATGATGACAGTTCGGAAAGTGCAGGCAACCTGAAGTCAGGTTCGACTATAGTATCAAAAAACGGCAAAACTTACGAGATCAGTTTCAATGTAACAACGCCCGACGGTAAAACATTCTTGGGACATTATAAAGAAACAGCCGAAGAGTAACTGTAATACAGCGAGCGCATGGTTTTCACATGAGTTTATCTTTATTTTTTGTGAAAACCATGCGCTCGCTGTGAAAGTGCGATAAAACATTTCATTTCGAAATGAAAAATGTTCTTTGACATTATGAGTTTACACGCAAATCATCTTAATTGACAGTTAACAATTCACAATTAAAAATGATGTATCCAGTCCTGCCATCGGCGTAATTTAATTGACAATTAATAAATAGTTACCCCTTAAAAACAGATTAAGTAATTTATTAACAAATAAATATAAATGAAAAATTGAAGAGTTTTAATCAAAATAGATATAAAACCTTGCAAAATAAATAATATCTTTATTATCTTTTATTTCTGAAAAATCTACTTGTTAAGGAGTGACTAAATACAAAATACTGAATATCGATTACAGAATACAGACCAGCGTGTAAACTCATATTAGAAAAGACTTGTACGCTTTTTATGCATACATATTTCGGATGATAGCAATGTATAAATCTATCGTTTTTTCCATTTTGCGTAACATGAGTTAAAAATTATTAACAGGTTTCCAAAACCTGATAGGTTCGCGAATAACGAAAAATATTCCGTCAGGAATTACAGTTCGGTAAAAAATAATATCGCTGTTCCGCGCGTAACGCATTTAATAATTAAGAATTAAGAGATGACGATATTCGGAATACAAATATTTTTATACTTTTGACAATGAAGTTAAAATTAACTATTATACTGTTTTTGAGTTGTGTGGCGATGACGGCGCAACCGCTCATTACGTCCGAATACAATTATCGGCGCTACGGCATTGCCGATGGATTACCAACTGAAATAGTAGAATGTGTCTTTCAGGATTCTCGCGGTTTTATGTGGTTTGGAACCGAGCATGGCTGCGTATGCTTCGACGGACATACATTCAAAAAATATATGACAGATAAATCGCTTCCCATCAATAAAATTGAAGAAAACGAACGCGGCGAGATAGTCATCTACGGCTATTACTTTATCTACATACTCAATGTCGAAAACGATCAACTGCGCATGACCTTCCGCAATCGTAACCTGAACTACGACGTCAGTAAATCGCCGGGACTTCCGCGTGGCTATAGCATATATATGAAACGCGACACTCAAAAACATGCACTTTTTCGCTTGCAGGGCGATACAATTGCCGAAGT
>JAISFN010000053.1 GCA_031263585.1 Prevotellaceae bacterium
TTACTTGGATAATGTGTCACGAATCTTTAATGTATTGAATAACATGAAAATACGAAATAATTGCCAAATAATCAATTGATTGCCAGTATTTTATTTGTTAAAATTTTAGACAGACTCTAAGAACATAGCCACAATTTGAATCCTATCCTGGTGGGACTCCGACCTAGGCTCAAAATCTCAACTTGTAAACATAGCTTACCAATTTTTTTAGAAAGACCTTGCGCTATAAGGAGTAAAGAACCAAGCAATCTTCCAAACCTTTTCATAATCAGCCGCTTTTTGAATCCAAGCGCATAAGATATTGAATTTCCTTATAAACTTACACAGAGAAGGTTTTTTAGACTTAATTCTATGGTGATGCATCTCATTTCGGTCTCTCTCCTAACGTGCCTTATACCTGGCGGCACAGAAACTATCGGATACTGCCGCTTTGCCGAAAATCAAACAGGCTTAGCGTTTTTGGCTTACTAACGATAGTCTCTGAAATGAAAATTATACAATGCAAGGAAGCATAAAATACAACGACTTTATAACTTATCTTGATTCTATTTGTATTACAATCGCCAAAAAAACCGTGATTATCTTGGATAATGCGCCTATATAGAGAAGCAGCTTGTTCAAATCCAAGATTGAGCAATGGCAAAGGAAAGACTTTAGAAGTTATTATCTCTAAAGATAAAAATATATTAAATAAGCCGATAGACATGAAAACATTCGAATCGGCAGAATAAAGATTTGAAATATAAAATAGTAAAGTTTAAAAGGAGCTGAATTTTAATTCAACTCCTTCTATAATACTTATTTTACAATCGTCATTTCATTAATTAAGTGTTTGGCTTCCGCGTATTTATCAATTATAAACAACACATAACGGATATCAACACTAATATTACGGCAATAATTGGGGTCGAACATATAATCGCTCATGGTACTCTCCCAACAACGGTCGAAGTTAATGCCTACCAATTCGCCGTTTGCGTTCAGCAACGGGCTGCCCGAATTACCGCCCGATGTATGATTCGATGCAATGAAACAAACCGGCATTTGCCCATTTTTCATGGCATAATCGCCATAATCCTTATTTTGCCACAGCTTTTTTAATTTTGTTGGCACAACATAGTCATAGATGCCCATGTTGCCTTTTTCGATAACACCCTCGATTGTTGAATAATAATCGTAAATTACACCATCCAGCGGGCGGAAGCCTTCAACTTTGCCATAAGTTACGCGCAAAGTAGAGTTGGCATCGGGATAAAAATTGCCGTTGGGTTGCATTTCCATTTGTCCTTTCATATAAGTGCGTTGTAAAACTGCCAGTTTTTTTGCTATCTCACCCATAGGCGCTTGTACTTTGTTTGTGTAATTATCGGTTACAGCTTTCCATAACTGGTAAAAGCTATCAGTTTCAATTTCCTTCACTTTATACTTGTCGATACCATTTGCCAAAGCCAAGCCCCAGCCAGTATCGGCAAAATGTGTTTCAGCATAAAACTTATCGGCCAGTTTGGTAAAATCGCCGTTATATTCGGCATGCAGCTTGTTAATTGCCTCAGCACGGAATTGTTCTGGAGTATTTATATAATATTGGTTTAGCATCATCCCGAATATTTGCTTATCGTAAGGCATATGATAATCTTTATAAAAATCTTCGATTACCGATTTTAATGCTTTCTGGAGCCTGTTTATCGTTTCGGCAGACGGATTATCTTTTTTCAGTTCGTTAATCAGGGGGCTGAAACGGGCTATAAAGCTTACCATTTCAATGGCGCGGAAAGCCTCGTTATAATAGTCGGTAGCTAAGGAGTAAGGGCGAATATCAGTATACAACTGTTTAAATTGGGACAATAAATCACCGTATTGTTTTTTTCGATAGGTATTGGTATTCAGCCATTTTGTGAACTCAGCCTCAAATATTTGCTTTTTACCGACTGCATCAAGGCGTTCCAAACCTTTCTTTTCTCCAATCCACTTTTTCCAGGCATTAGCTACGCCGGCATTTTTCGATGCGTATTGAATGCGCACTTTATCATCACGTTTCATATAGTCGTTCATTAAATTCAAACGCATGTCGCGCAATGCTATTTTGTGCGGATTGCTTAATTCAATTACATTTTGAATGGCATACGACGGTAAATACTCCTGAGTTGTACCCGGATAACCGTAAACTAAGGTAAAATCGCCCTCGTTTACACCTTTTAAAGATATTTTGAAGTGGCATTTCGGTTTATAAGGCACATTATCAATCGAATATTCGGCAGGTTTATTGTCTTTACCGGCATATATACGAAATAATGTAAAATCGCCGGTATGGCGGGGCCACATCCAATTATCAGTATCGCCGCCAAATTTACCGATAGCCGATGGCGGAGCGCCTACCAAGCGTACATCCTTATATACTTCGTAAGTAAACAACACATACTGGTTGCCGTTAAACATTGCCGTTATCGAATGTGTATAATTAGGCTCATTAGCTTTTGCTTCGTCGGTAATGGCTTTTATATTAGATGCTATGAGCTTTGTGCGTTCTTCTTCGATTAAATTATCTTTAACGGCTGTAAGCGCTTTATCGGTAACGTCGGTCATACGAATTAGGAAGCGGGCTTCCATACTCCCCCGATTGGACAGTTCTTTATCGCGCGACATTGCCCAAAATCCATCGGTTAAATAATCATGCTCAATCGAACTGTGCGACTGGATTTGCCCATAGCCGCAATGGTGATTGGTAATAATTAGCCCGTCGTCCGAAATCAGCTCGGCTGTGCATCCGCGTATACCGACAACGGCATCTTTCAGGCTCGAACTGTTAATGTTATACAAATCGTCGGCTGTTAGTTTAAAGCCTTTGGCGTTCATATCGGCAATGTTGTATTTCAGCAACATCGGTATCCACATGCCTTCGTCGGCACGAGCAATGAAACAAGTGCACAGAATGATTAACGTTGAAAAGAGTATCTTTTTCATGCTATTTTTAGGATTAAATTACACATTTAGGGCAAAGATACGAGAATTTATCGTTTTTTGTTGATTCGATTATTTGTTGATTGTAAAATGATATGTGTATTGCATATTACGATTTTTCATACTTTGTATTGTACGGTGAAATTAATGCGAAGATTGGCCTTATCTCTGGTTAAAATTTCCTGTCCGTTTAAATCCAGTTGCAATTGCCAGGTTATATCTCAACCGTGTATGTGCGGATGTAAGATAAAACGACGGGTTTTGCAAGTATAGTGCGGTCGATTACTTCCCTTGCCGATATCGGCTTTTGTAAAACGGTTTTAAACAAGCCGTTGCCAAATTGCAGGACAATTTCGTTATCGGCAACATCTACTTTAAGCAAAACATCCTGTAACCCCAGAATATTCAACATATCGGGGTTACTGAGTACAAGCGGTTTCGACATATCGAAAATAGTCAGTGTCTCTTTTGATTTTATCCAATGTTTCCCTCCGTTTAACAACCCGACATATTGGTTGTTTTTAAAAACCAATCCTAATATTTATCTTTATTTTGTTTTTGCACAAAAAAATTATACATTTGCGTTACATCTTGCAAGGTTGTAGCCAACTTGCGGCGCTAAAATAGCAAGGAGGTGTTTTAATTTTTTTTTTAAACAGTGCTTTCTTATGTTCCTTGTTAATTTATTTTAAATATAATAGCCTCAACTGAGGCTATTATTTATTTTCATTTGTCAATATTATGAAAGCGTATTTTTTTCTTGTTTTGCTTTTGATTAATCTAAATCTATATTCGCAGAGTATTAGAGTAGTTGATTCAGGTTCAAAATCTTCTTTATCTTATGCTTTGATCATATTCAATAAAGATAATACAGGACAATATACAGATCAAGATGGAATTGCTATTCTTGACCCAAAAATAAGTAACGATACTGAAATAACAGTACAAATGTTAGGTTATCAGGATTTGAAGACTACAATTGGTAATTTAAGAGATACTATTTTTTTGATTCCAAATACCTATGAACTTCCTGCTATAATAGTGAAAAATAAAAAATCGACAATTATAGGTTTTTTAAAAGAGAATTCTAAAAAGGAAATATTGATACAATATTCCGAGTTTAATCCAATAAGAGTTGCCGTACATGTAAATAACAATTTAAAAAAACAAAGTATAGTCAATAAAATATTATTCAGGTATAATGTGCCGAATTCAAATATCAGATATGTCGTAAGACCGCAGATTTATGCTGTTGGGGCTGATAAGAGGCCATCAAATGCTTTGTTAAGTAAAAGTGAAACCTTTATTATTTCAGGAAAAAACATCCTTGAGTTTGATTGCAGTTATGAAGGAATGATATTTCCTGCAAACGGGGTTTTTGTTGCCTTGGAGGTTTTGGAAGTCGTAGATCGTAACAATAATAAAATAAGAAATACAAATGATAAATATCCATATGTTCTGACGACTGAATACAAGAAAACATTTGCTACACACGTATCATCTGTAGAGAATTTGATCTGGTCTGTGGAAGCGATGGGGTACAGGCCAATGTGGAATGTCAGTTTAAATGCGTCATTTGGATTGGAAGTAATAACCGATTGAGATGAAATATATGATTATCATAAAAAAACTTATATCCTTTTTAATATTTTTGTTTT
>JAISFN010000084.1 GCA_031263585.1 Prevotellaceae bacterium
GTTACGGAATTCCAATGAGGTATGTTTCCCTTTTTTCAAGATGTTTTCCAACTCCGTCCGCTCTTCTTGAGTTAATGTTACTTTATACCGTGCTACCATAGTTGTTTTTGTGGCAAATAAATATATATCAGACATTATCAAATTGACATGACTCTAGTCGGATTCCGCCTGTATTAGAGGCTTCCTGAATCTGGTAAAGCATGGTACAACATAATGTTCAAAGTTACGCTTCCCTGCCTGCTCCTTTGCACTTACGCTATATCGTATCGGGCCACATTGCATAAAAACAACCAGATGTTGTCCATCCTGCCGTTTGGGGGTTGCTGTCAGTCCATAGACATATCGGGCATTCGTTTCACTAAGTACTTTCTCATAGCCAAGCGAAGAGGCATGATGACATTCGTCCACAATCACCATACCGTAGTTCTTTACAATATCGTTTACCTCATTTTCATGAACTAAGCTCTGGACAAGAGCTATATCTATAATACCGGATGAAGTGTTTTTCCCAGAGCCTACCTGTCCAATAATAGAGCGAACCTTTTTTCTACCTCGTTTCTTCTCTTGCTCCGGCAAAGATTCATTTATTTCGAGAAATTGTTCCAATGATTTTTTCCATTGCTCGCATAAGGTTTGCAGATGAACTAAAATCAGTGTATTGCACTTCTTGTTTGCAATAAGAAACGCTCCGATAACCGTTTTCCCAAAAGCTGTCGGAACAGATAAGATACCATTCTCATGTTGAAGCAGACTGCCCATTGCCAACTGCTGCTCTTCTCGAAGTGTCCATCCAAAACTGACATTAATAGAGTTCCCTTTATTCCACTTATCATCAAAAAGGCAGCTTATATTGGAGTTTTCAAGCAGTTGTATAAGACTTGATTTGCACCCTTTTGGTATACCGATATATTTGTCTGTTTCGCCCAAAGAGTAAATGATTCTCGGAATACCATAAGTGGACATCCGCATCTTTTGCGTTTTATAAAACAGGAGATTTTGAAATGCACTCAAACGTTTGATGCGGTTCAATGCTCTTGGAGTTACTCCTTCTTTCGGTACATAGATTCGATTTGCCTCTATGATGGTCAAAACTTCCGGAAAGTCTTTCTTTTCAAGATTATTGTCCGGCTTCCTGTTTTCCCACGGTTTGAACAATGTTCCTTCATTATTTTCTACTTCTATATTTCCAAGTTCCCCCCAGTCCATTCCCTTCACATAACGTGGTAAGCAGAACGGTTATTTCGTCCGAACCCATTTTTCGGATAGAAGATAGATAAGCCCACTGGTCGGGATAACTGTTGAAGTTTGTGTCAATAAATTATTCCCATTTTAGCGGGCACCTCCCTGTAAAGGTAAAGCGATCAAATTACCAAAACCGCCTTTAGGCATAAAGTCCTGATTGGGGAACATCCGGTCGTATGAAGTAAAACGTATCTCATGCCTGACCGACATTGCTTTTGTCAAAAGTGTATTGCCAAGTCTTCGTGTAGATACTGCCGGAACTGGTTCTTCAAAAAACATCCATGCGTGAGCACCATTTCCTGAGCGAGAACGTTCTATGGCAACAAGAATATGATAGGTGTTACATACGGAACGGAATGTAGTTATATCTTCTTTCCATTGTTCTTCATCAAAATCAACGGCAAGTAATAAACAGTTCTCATCCGGCAGAAGCGGATAAATTCCGACAATTCCTGCTCCATGCTCATCTTTATTTCGCAGATGACTATTGATAACGTCTTTTGTAAGAGACAATAAATCCCGGTTAAGGCAATCTTTACATTTGACATGTGCTTTGTCACAAATTCCTTTTACCCATTCATTTTTACATGCGGGAATGTAATAACTGCTGTCGTGCTTTTTGCTGTAACACCGTTTGGCATATACATCTGTCCTGCCTCGAAATAAAGACAAAAACAATTCTATTTTTTCATCAGGGGGGCTATGTTTATTTATCGAAGATTTGGAGATAGCCTCTGTATTTTCGTCCTGCTCCGGAATGTTTGGTTACTGAACTGCTTCTGTATGGGTAGTAAAATTCTTTTGAGGTAAACCCAATAATTCTCGAAATCTCTTATTCTCAGAAAGTAATTCGAGATTCCGGGCTTCCAGTTCAGCTATTCGCTTTAATAATTCCTGTTCGGACATGTGTTACCCTTTCAATTTCTATTCAACAATCTCCTCTCACAATAAAAACTCTTCCATATTAGCCGGAGTAATAACCGAAAAAGTACTGCCGGAATAGTTTTTCAAGAACTGTTTAGGGGTTTTATATTTAGCCATCGGATTCCATTTAAACTCAAAGGCATGAATCTGTCCATCGCCTTCTTCGATATAGTCAATTTCTTTTTGGTCTACCGTCCGCCAGAACCAACTGTTGCGCCACATTTTGTCGTATTCCAGTTTTTTCTGCCTTTCGGATATGATATAGTTTTCCCATAACGCACCAATGTCGGAACGGCTTTCCGGCAAAGAAAAATCGGCTATGATGGCATTGCGAATACCGTTATCATAAAAGTATATCTTCTTACTGTTCTTTAACTCATTCCGGAGGTTACGGCTAAATGAGCCTAAGCGAAAGATAACATAACATTGCTCTAACAGTACCACATACTTTTCTACGGTTTTACTGTCCAACCCGCAAAGTTGTCCTAATTCGGCATAAGATACCTGATTGCCGATCTGGAAAGCAATGGCTTGTAACAGTTTCAGCAGTTTTTCCGGTTTCTTAATCTGTTCCCACATCAGAATATCCTTATACAGATAACTGTCCGAAAGTTGTTTCAGAATTTCTTTTTCATTCCCCGGATTGTTTACTACATCGGGATAATACCCATATACCAAACGATGGGGTAGCAATCTTTTTTCATCCAACAATCCATGATGCTGCACCATTTCGACAAAAAATATGGGATACATTTTGTATTCCCACTTTCTACCGGTAAGAGGCTCATTAACTTCATTGGCTAAATCGAAAGAAGAACTGCCGGTTGCAATCAGTTGTACTTTGGGCAACTCATCTGTAATAAGTTTCAGTTTCAAGCCAATGTCTTTGATTCGCTGTGCTTCGTCAATCACAACATATTTTTTGTTTCCGAAAATATATTTTAAACGGGTAGCCGAGACATTTTCAAGAAGGTTCTGTACATCCAGTTCATCACCATTAAGCCAAATCATTTCATCAGAACCTTTAAAGAGTTCTTTAACCAACGTTGTTTTTCCTACCTGTCTTGCTCCCATCAGTATGATTGCTTTACCGGTATTCAACTTATCCCTAACTGTATTTTCTAATATTCTATATATCATAACAATTTATTATACTGCAAAAATACAAGAAATTTGGAATTGAATCCTTGAAATTTGATATATTTTCGGATTTACGGTAATATTTAGGTGATGATAAGCTCTATTTCATTGTGATGGACATCCTATATTCTCAATTCAGAGAAATGTTATAGTTATCACTCCAATTCCCAATCATCAGAATTGATTTTTCGGCTGTACTTGTTGCTGCCTTTTTCATCAGCCATTTCCTAAACAAGTCTGCCTTATAAAACTGAACCCGAAAAGCAACAGCGATAATCATCTCCAATCCATAATAATCAGGATAGATTTTCATTCCCTCAACAGTACATGACATTGTGCAGTCCCCACCCACAACAGTTGATTTCTCAATAGTACGGATATGCCTTTTCACCGTTTGATAGTAAGTACCGAACAAGTCGGCTATCTCGCCGATAGTCATTCTTATGTCATTTGGAACGGTTACTATTCCGGTTTCGACAATCGAAATTATTCCCCTATTATCCATACCATTATATATTAGCAAGGTCAGCGAAACAAGCAGCCACATTTACCATATCCCGTTTGATACTCGAATCCATGACTTTAGCATAGTGCTGTGTCATCCGAATATCGCTATGTCCCAGCATTTTGGCGACATTCTCCATAGAAACTCCATTGGCGAGGCATACTATCGAGGCGTATGTGTATCGTGCTGTGTGAGTGGTCAGCGTCTTCGAAATGTTACACCTCGTGGCAATTTCTTTCAGATAACTATTCATCTTTTGATTGCTCGTAACCGGTAAAAGTCTTCCCGATTTGACACAAAGGGGGTTATCCCTGTATTTTTCGAGAATCATTTGTGGAATCTTCAACAGTGGGATGTTACACATGTTGTCTGTCTTCTCCCGTGCCTTGCGAATCCAAACATCGCCGTTATTGTCTTTTGTGAAATGTTCGGCACGCAGATTATTCACATCCATGTATGCCAATCCACTAAAAACACAGAAGATAAAAACATCCCGCACATAATTCAGGCGTTCCATGCCGAAATCTTTGGTCATGATCCGTTCAATCTCTTCTTTAGTCAGCACTTCTTTGAGAACTTCTTTCTCCTGAAACTTGATACCTGCGAAAGGATTCTTGGTCATCCATTCGTTGGCAATGGCAAGGTTGATAATCTTCTTAAAGCATTTCATATAACGGATAACCGTATTCTGCTGGCAACCACGCTCCACTTTGAGAAACATCTCGAAATCACAGACAAACTCACCATCTACCTCATGGAGATTCAAATCTTCCTTTCCGAATTTCTGCTGAATAAGTACGCCGAGATATTTGCAGCAGTTATCAAAACGCCGGATGGTTATCTCCACATAGTCGATACCTATTAACTTCCGGCAATCTTCATTATGCTTGCGGAATACACCAAGAAGCATTCGTTTATCTGTTTCCGCATTATAGAGTTTGTCTATGATGAGGCGTGCAGTGAATAGCTTCCCACTCAACTCCAATTCTCGGTGAATGGTCAGCACTTTCAGTTTGAGCATACGGATATACTCGTTGAGTTCCGCCGATTTACGGTCTCGTCCTTTGGATGATTCGGTGGACTGCTCCCAAAGGTTGGGAGGGATGCTTCGCTTGATTTGTGACTCTACGGCAATGCCGCTTGCTTTGATTCTCAATCGAATGGTAGCTTCGCCATTGCTGAGAAGTTTGGTCTTCTTAATGAAAAAGAAAACGTTGAATGAATTTCGGTTCATAACGATAATTTTTTGAATGTAAAATTAGGTAATCGAACCGACAGTATTGCTACGCAAATCATTGTGAATCATAGAATAAAAACCGATTGGGTGGGACTTTTCCGGCGAGCTTTCAAAGTCCCACCTATTTTACTTTTTTAGTTGCCCAAAACCGCCGTTTTTTGCTATCCAGCGGAAAGCAAAAATCCCCGAATTCTATTGAAATTCAGGGATTTGCGTAAATTCGCTTTCTTGCTTTTTGTGGTGCCACCAAGAATCGAACTAGGGACACACGGATTTTCAGTCCGTTGCTCTACCAACTGAGCTATGGCACCATTTGGCTTGCGGGTGCAAAGGTAAATAAATTTTTATTACTACCAAAAGTAATTTTTTTATAAAAAAATTTGGTTCTGTTTTCCCAAGTATGCTAACTTAAATAAGCCCATAATTGATATAAAAAACGCTCAACCAAATGCTTTGAAGTGCTTAAACAGATTTTTGGAAAAACAGCAAGTTTTACGGAATGCTCGCCTGATACGGTGTCTCAACCTGCAATTATTTCCCTAAATACTCTCGGTATTTGCCTTGCCTATAATAGTTATCTTTCCGAAAAACAGCGGTAAAACTATCCCCTTTATCCGTATAAACTGTATCATAAGCGATACCCGTTGGCTTCAATTTGCCGCGTAACTTTTTTGCTGTTTTGTAATTGCGTTTGTCCTAAACATAACTCACAATCCCGCCTGCGGCACAGTGATAAGCGTAAATCAACTAGACTTTATTTTTTTTGTTACCGGCGTAAGCCCAAAACACATCAACTTCCAAACAATCATAACGCTCCTGTTTGGGTTTGATTTGATGATGGAACGAAGCAAAACCGGCAATACTTTCTTTATGCTAACCTACTAAATAACAAATATATCTTTAATGCCAATATCACGGACAAGCACCAGTAAAATTTTCTGTGTCAGTTCGCAATGACAGCCCTTATAACTCAATGCGTAGCCGTTGATGAACTGGCGGCCGCAGGTTTTGCACAAATAATTCTGTTTTTTGTACGGTTTCCTGCCGTTTCTTTTTATCTTTGTACTGTGGCAAGCAGGACACTAAAAAGGTGTAATTTCTATCTTCATAAAACAAAAATAACATTCCCACTGATTATCAATTTTTTATAGCATCATACTTTTTACAACATTACCAAAAATTTATCTGACTAATTAGGTGAAATTTTTACTACAAATATTTTACTCTACCCGATCAGGTGGATTATACATTGCTCCCCCAATATTATCATAAGCAGCTCCTGTTACTGAAGCAAGACAATTAGACTGATTAATAGCATATAGTACACCTAAAAAAGCAAATATCAAGGCTTCCTTAAAATCAACGGTTAATTTATCGGGTATAATAATATCAGCATCTGAATAGTATTTTATCCGACTAATTAAGTAAACATTATGCGCTCCACCACCGGTAATCAGCAGTTTACCTTTGCTAACATTACTGGTAATTTGTATGGCAACATGCTCGCAAATTGTGGACAATATACCTTGTACCGGAATGTCGTATGATTCGACAACCGGAATAAATGTTTGTTCTACCCACTCGCGCCCAAGCGATTTAGGATATTTACCCGCATAAAAATCAAGCTGGTTAAGTTTTTCCAATAAAGGCTTACACACAATACCTTGCGATGCTAATTTACCTCCATCATCGTAGTGTCGTTCCAATTTTTGAGCATAATAATTCGACACAATATTTGCAGGACAAATATCATAAGCTATTCTTTTGTCCTCGTTTTCAAACGAAATATTAGCAAATCCACCGATATTCAAACAATAATCATAACCGGCAAACAACAAACGGTCGCCAATCGGTACTAAAGGTGCTCCCTGCCCACCAAAAGCCACATCCAGACCGCGGAAATCACAAATAACAGGTAAACGGGTTTCGGCAGCAATAAACGCTCCGTTACCTATCTGGCAAGTCAAATGCTTATCGGGCTGGTGGAAAATAGTGTGCCCGTGCGATGCTATAAATTGCGGAAAACACCTATTATTCACAATAAATTGTTTTACAATTTGTCCGATATATTGCCCGTATTCTCTATCAAAATATACAAAGTCAAAAGCATTCATATCTGGCGCCTCTTGCAAACCTTTTTTTATCCCGACAGGATACAAAAAGGTTTCGGCTGTTTCAATTACATATTCCCATCTGTTATTATGCCGGATAAATTCAACATAGCAAACATCCAGGCCATCAAGCGATGTCCCCGACATTAAACCGATAACCTTGTACTTTTCCATATAGCTTTTCGATAATTAATCCATGTCTACCAAATAAACTCGGCATCAAGCGTTGCTGAATTTTTACAGCCATCTTCAACAACTACCTTAAGTCTATGGCGCTGGCCTTTTTTAATGCGAGCAGCATCAAACCGGTATGTTAATGAGCGTGTTTTGGCATCATAATCAAATAATGCCCATTCATCATCAATATAACCGTTATATGTATCGATTCCCGACAAATTATCGGCAATGGTAACTGTTAATGATTTATGCACACGCATATCAGCTCCTTTTTTAAAAGCAAGTTTAATAGTAGGCGGTATACTGTCTACAGCCACACTATACGAGCCAAACTCGGCCACATTTGCCATAATAAAATTCTTTTCCTCATCCCATGTTCCGCCAACGCTTGAAGCTTTTCCATTAGCATTTATCCTTACAATAACCGCTCTTTTCTTTAATGGCTCAGGCATGTCCGGTTTTAAACTAATGGCCATATGTTTATGTAAGGGAGTGGCAAAATTTCCAATAGTCCATACAGGTGTATAGAATCCCGTGTTTACCGCACTGCTATCCAATGTAAATAACATATTACTGTACAACGATTCTTCAGAAAGATAAACTTTAATTCCCTCATTTTCACAATTAAAATGCATATTCCACAAAGCTGGGCGAAATTTTTCGGGGTCAAAAAGATTATTGTTATGCGGGTTCAATTCTTTCGCCTTTTTTACCTTAAATACCAGCACGGTTTTATTACCGCTATCGTCAAATAAATCCATGCGCACTGTATGTTCCAGTGTATCATTTAACACAATAAGTCCGTTATTTACAACATTTTTATAAACACTTAGCCTGTTACCATCCTCTACAAAAGTTTTTACGTACGAACGGTTATTTTTCACCAATTCCTCATAAGCAATAAAGCTGTTAATATACCGCGTTTCTTCAAAAGTAAATTCATCAAGAGTATATGCAAAAAAAGCTACGCTGTCGATATACGCAGTCATGTGGTTAATTCCGAATTTACTTCTGTTATTGGGCTGATAATCGTTGGCATATACTCCAAAATAAACAGGATTGTAAACTTCGAATGTCGTATTTCCTTCAGGTACCCATACATCTCCCTTTTTCATCACCTTAGCCGATTTTAATAACCGGGGCGTGGTTATGCTGAATGTGCTGTCGAGTGTAAATACTGCCATGCTATGAATATTAGGCGGCACATTATCCATTACCCGTATAATATCCCTGGTAACCACATTTGTAGGAACCTGATTATGCGTTTTACGAATCTCGAAATGCAGATGCGCACCAAACGATGAACCTGAATTACCAGCAAAACCAATCACCTCGCCTTTTTTTACAGGCAAAACATCGGGATCGTCAATCGTTTCGTCAACTCTGAAACTTTGAAGTTTATATTGCACTGCTTCGATATATTTCCGTATTTTTTCGTTGAAACCATCCAGATGCCCGTATACCGATGTTTCTCCGTTCGGGTGATTAATGTAAACAGCTTTACCATATCCGAACGGACTAACATTTATGCGCGATATATACCCATCAGCAACCGCATATAATTTAGCCCCAACCACCCCTCCTACCTTGAGATCGACTCCTGAGTGAAAATGGTTGGAACGCATTTCGGCAAAATTTGCCGAGAGAGAAATAGAGGTATTTAAAGGTTTTCGGTAATCAACTTCAACAGGTTGGGCTACTGCTGCATGTATTATAAATAAAAATAAAAGAACATTCAATAATTTTCTCATTATAAAAATTTTAATTTAACCGGATACATTAAGTCATTGTTATTATTAGTTTTTATCATATATTTATATGATTCTGAAAATAAAAGAGATATATAATTTTCACGATAATAGTCTTAAAGATGTTTCACAAAGGGCACAAAGGTTTGAATATAACCAAATTCCTTTGTGAACATGGTAATTGTCATTCCCTATTATGGTTAAAAATATAAAATTTAAACAGGCTTTTAGATAAAATAAATAGTAGAAATAAATTATAGTCGTACATAAAATTATAAATTTACTATTATCTAATAATTAAAACAATATTCAATTTACAATACTTAAATTTTTCTACATGTCGATAAAATCACTTACTATTTTTTCGGCGTTATGTAATGTATCTTCCAGTTTATCATTCAATAAAATAACATCAAAACGCGATACATAAGTTATTTCTTCTTCTGCCTTATGCACCCTCCGTTCGATAGCTTCGGGCAAATCGGTTCCCCGCTCCTGCAATCGTTTACGCAATATATCAATTGATGGGGGCATAATAAATACCGAAAGGGCAGTATCTCCGTATATTTCTTTAATATTGATTCCCCCTTTCACATCCACATCGAATAAAATGACGTTTCCTTTTGCCCAAATACGCTTTACTTCACTTTTTAACGTACCATAATAATTACCGGCATATACTTCTTCCCATTCAACAAACTCATTCCCTGCAATTTTCTGCTTAAATTCATCAACTGTCAAAAAATGATAATCAATCTCATGCAATTCAATTCCCCGGGGTTGCCGACTGGTTGCCGAAATTGAAAACTCCAGTTGCGGAAATTTTTCGAGTAAATGACGTACTACTGTGGATTTACCTGCCCCCGAAGGAGCTGAAAATATAATTACTTTATTCATATCATAAAGTTTCAAAACATCATTTTTTTGCGTACAAAAGTAATAGTTTAGTTAATTATAAAACATAAAATATTACTAACAAACTACAATTAACTTATTACTACTATACTTTTTGCATAAAAAAGAACCAAAACTAAATTTGTTTTTTAAATAATCTTCTTTAATTTTACACCCTTAATATCAAGTCAGAGCGATTAACTATGCAACTTTCAAACAGAAAAGAAAAAACACCTTGCATTGAACATGCAGGACAAGTTGTTAACATAACATCTGCCGAAATTAAAGTGAGCATTATAAGTTTATCGGCTTGTACGGCATGTCATGCTAAAGGCTTTTGTTCAACCTTCGACCAGAAGGAAAAAAACATCACAGTACCCAATATCGGGCAAAAGATACATGTTGGTGATAAAGTAAAAGTTAACCTGAAACAATCGTTGGGCATTCAAGCAGTGGCATTAGCTTATTTAGTGCCTGTTATTTTGGTGATAATCGCAATTCTGGCATTTACATCATTCGGGGTATCCGAGCCCGTTTCAGGGCTTTTATCGTTGGCTATAGCTGGTGTCTATTACATCATCCTATATTTATTCCGACATAAATTAAAAAAAGTATATAATTTTCATATTATAAAAACAGAATAATGGGTTCTACAATTCTTGTAACGGTAATAATGCTTGTCGCATTGGGGGTAGTTTTGGCTATAATACTTTATTTGGTAGCCCAAAAGTTCAAAGTATATGAAGACCCTCGTATTGATGAAGTCGAGGCTATACTACCCGGGGCAAACTGTGGCGGATGTGGATTTGCAGGTTGCCGTGCTCTTGCCGAAGCACTTGTAAAATCGAACGATATGACAAGCCTGTACTGCCCCGTGGGGGGAAATGCTACCATGAGAGCAACTGCGAAAATATTAGGAGGCGAAGCCCAAACTAAAGACCCGATGATAGCTGCGGTACGATGCAACGGAACATGCGAAAACCGCCCGAGGACAAACCAGTTTGAAGGAGCCGTATCGTGCGCGGTAATGGCGGCCACCTATGGCGGCGAAACAGCTTGCACTTACGGATGCTTAGGTAGAGGTGACTGTGTTGTATCGTGCCCGTTCGATGCTATCCACATGAATCCTGCAACCGACCTACCCGAAGTTGATGAAGAAAAATGTACGGCCTGCGGAAATTGTGTAAAAGCTTGCCCGAAAATTATTATCGAGCTACGTAAAAAAGGCCCGAAAGGGAAACGAATATTTGTATCGTGTATAAATAAGGATAAGGGCGGAATTGCCAAAAAAGCCTGCGATGTTGCCTGTATCAGTTGCTCGAAGTGTTTCAAAACCTGCCCTTACGAAGCTATTACAGTGGCGAATAACCTTGCATACATCGATTTTACCAAGTGTAAGCTATGTCGGAAATGCGTAGAGGTTTGCCCCACCGGCTCAATACATGAGATACATTTTCCTCCGCGTGTTAAAAAAGAAGAAATCGGGATTACCGAAAACTAATTGAATAAACAGTAATTTGTGGAAACCGAATTTTTATATCTAAACTCTTAATTCTAACATCCGAAATAAATATGTTGAAAACATTTAAACTTGGTGGCATTCATCCTGCTGATAACAAAATGGCAGCATTGATGCCCATTGAAGATATAGCCCCTGAAGGAAAAGTCCAGATTTTTGTATCGCAACATTTGGGAGCGCCTGCCGAACCGATAGTAGCTAAAGGAGATACTGTAAAAGTAGGCCAGCTGATTGCTAAATCAACCGGATTTGTATCGGCTAATATTCATTCCTCTGTATCCGGAACAATTGCTTCAATTGATTCGATTCCAGACCATTTAGGTATACGCCGTACCGCTATTACCATTACGGTTGAAGGCGATGAATGGCTTAAAACTATCGACCGCAGTAAAGAGATCAAACACAATATAACAATCACCCCGCAGGAAATTATAGCCAAAATTACTGAAGCCGGTATTGTCGGGTTAGGCGGAGCGGCCTTCCCCACGCATGTTAAACTCTCGGTACCGCAGGGTAAAAAGGCCGAGACCTTGTTAATAAATGGAGCCGAATGTGAGCCTTACCTTACATCGGATTACCGGGTGATGATGGAATACAGCGAAGAGTTGCTTATCGGTGTCCTCATTCTAAAAAAAGCACTTAATGTGCCAAAAGTTTATATTGGTATCGAAGTTAATAAGCAAGATGCTATCAATAAGCTGAAAGGCTTACAAAGTAAGCATCAAGGTATCGAAATCGTTCCTTTAAAAATGAAATACCCGCAGGGAGGCGAAAAGCAACTTATTAAAGCGATAATTAACCGCGAAGTACCTTCGGGCAGTTTGCCCATCGATGTTGGCGCTATAGTACACAACGTAGGCACGGCTTACGCTGTTTATGAGGCTGTACAAAAAAATAAGCCTTTAATTGAAAATATACTTACCATTACAGGTAAAAATGTTAAAGAGCAAAAGAATTTAAATGTAAGAGTTGGGACTCCGCTGTCTTCGGTATTGCAAAAATACGGCGGCCTGCCTAAAAACACAGGCAAGATAATTCTCGGAGGCCCTATGATGGGTAAAGCAATCAGCAACCTGGATGCCCCCACACAAAAAAGCACTTCGGCGATACTGATAATGCCCCAATTGGAAGCATCCCGCCCCAAACCTTCGACATGTATCCGTTGTTCACGCTGTGTTTCAGTATGCCCTATGGGGCTTGAACCTTATTTGTTAATCCGCCTTGCCGAACGCAAAATGTATGACGATTTGGAAAAAAATTTGGCACACGATTGTATCGAGTGTGGATGCTGTATTTACTCATGTCCGGCTAACCTGTCTTTACTCGATTACATCCGTTTGGGTAAAACCGAGGTTTTGAAAATAAGAAGAAGCCGTAAATAAAACTAAAATAATTGAAAAACAAATAAATAACCTGATAAGCAAATAAGTAATAAAGTTATGTTAAAAATTTCACCTTCGCCGCACATCCATGATAATGTCAGCGCCCATCGTTTGATGCGCGATGTTATTATAGCTCTGATGCCCGCCTTACTGGTATCGACATATTATTTTGGGTTGCGGATATTAATTGTAACAGTCGTATCAATACTTACTTGTGTTGCGCTTGAATATTTCCTTGGCAAATATGCCTTAAAATCAAAATCAACTATCGGCGATTTATCTGCGGTAGTAACCGGCTTAATCCTGGCGTTCAATCTACCTCCTACATTGCCGTTAGGTATGGTGGTGTTGGGGGCCGTTTTTGCAATTGGTGTTGTCAAAATATCCTTCGGAGGCTTAGGTTGTAACCCTTTTAACCCGGCTATTGTAGGGCGTATATTCCTGTTGATATCATTCCCGAAAGAAATGACCACATGGGTAAAGGCCGAAGGTTTCAACACGGCATGGTCTCTGCCTGCCGATACCGCTTCGCTCGATGCCGTTACCGGAGCTACTCCCCTTGGAA
Source organism: Prevotellaceae bacterium (assembly GCA_031263585.1). Classification (GTDB taxonomy): domain Bacteria; phylum Bacteroidota; class Bacteroidia; order Bacteroidales; family UBA932; genus JAISFN01. The sequence continues at coordinate 13,445 of JAISFN010000084.1, forward strand.
TTATTAAAGGAGCCATGGCTGCAGGGAAAGATTTGACCGAAGTATTTGCACAAAACGATTTCAATTATCTCGAAATGTTATTTGGAAAAATTGGCGGCTCGTTTGGTGAAATATCTATTATCGCACTGCTTATCGGTTTTGCTTACATGCTTATCCGCAGGGTGATAAGCTGGCATATGCCGGTATATATATTTGCAACGGTTATCGTATTCAGCGGGATATTATGGTTTGTAAATCCGGCTAGATACTCCGACCCGCTTTTTCAATTATTAACTGGCGGTTTAATGTTGGGCTCTATTTTTATGGCAACCGATTATGTTACATCGCCAATGACCAAAAAAGGGATGCTCATTTTCGGGGTCGGCATAGGGTTGCTTACAATTATCATACGTACATGGGGCAGCTATCCCGAAGGTATATCGTTTGCCATACTGATTATGAATGCATTTGTACCGCTTATTAACCGTTATGTTAAACCAAAACGTTTTGGGGAGGTTGTAAAAAATGGCTAAAGAATCGACATTTAAAAATATGGTACTTACACTGCTGATAATAACATTACTATCGGCAGCAGCATTAGGTGGTGCATATGTCCTTACAAAAGAAACCATCGATCTGGGAAAAATTAAAAAGGTAAACGATGCTATTGCCCAGGTAGTACCCGAATTTGACAATAACCCTTCGGGAGAAGTGATAAAAAAAGGAATTGACGGAGATACCGTTAAATTGTATCCGGCAAAAAAAGACGGTAAACTTGTAGGTATGGCTGCCGAAACTTTTACAAAAAGCGGATTCAGCGGTTTAATTACCTTGATGGTAGGTTTTTTACCCGACGGTACAATAAATGATATCACTGTAATATCGCACAACGAAACACCCGGATTGGGAGATAAAATAGAAAAAGGGAAAAGTAATTTCAGCATCCAGTTCGAAGGGAAAAATCCTTTAACGACAAAAATATCCGTAAGCAAAGACGGGGGCGAAATTGATGCTATAACAGCCAGCACCATTAGTTCGAGGGCGTATTGCGATGCTGTTAACCGTGCCTTTAAAGCATTTCTTGAAGAAACAACCGGAGATAGTTCGTGGGAAGGGGCTTCGGGAGCAACATCGGCAACAAATAAGAACAAGCAGATAAACGACGGAACATCTGACGCAACTTTAACCGGAGAACAGAAAACCAACACAGATGGAAATACAGGAAGTACAACACCGACAACCGATACTGTAAAAGTTAATAAGGAGGATAAAAAATGAGCAAGTTTGGAATTATAAGCAGAGGTATTTTTAAAGAAAATCCAACCTTTGTATTGGTTTTGGGAATGTGTCCCACGCTGGCAACAACATCATCAGCAATTAACGGGATGTCAATGGGGCTGGCAACCATGTTTGTTTTGGCATTGTCAAACCTTACCATATCGCTGGTTGCAGGACAAATACCCAGCAAAGTGCGTATTCCGGCCTTTGTTGTCATTATTTCCGCTTTTGTAACAATAGTCGATTTACTTATGCAGGCCTATGTTCCGGCTATTTACGCCCAATTAGGTATTTTTATTCCGCTTATCGTGGTTAACTGCATAATATTAGCCCGTGCCGAATCATTTGCTTCAAAAAATGGAGCATTTGATTCTATTTTGGATGGTATCGGCATCGGTTTAGGATTTACCTTAGCTTTAACCATGCTTGGTGCAGTACGCGAACTACTGGGTGCAAAATCAATTTTCGGCATTAAATTGATTGAAGGAGATGGCATAACTTTATTTGTATTGGCTCCAGGAGCATTCATTGCTTTGGCATACTTGATGGTACTGTTCAATATGTTAAAAAAGAAAGTAGCAAAATAACCGCAGATTGAGAATCAGAAATTTAATCTTTAATAAGAATTACAATGGAATATATATTAATCATTATATCGGCAATTTTTGTTAACAATGTTGTATTGTCGCAGTTTTTGGGCATATGTCCTTTCCTTGGCGTATCCAATAAAGTTGAAACATCATTGGGTATGGGCGGGGCCGTGGTATTTGTAATTACCATAGCCAATATTGTTACTTATTTGTTGCAATATTACATTCTTGACCCACTGGGGCTTGGATATATGCAAACCGTAAGCTTTATCCTTGTAATAGCCGCATTGGTGCAAATGGTCGAAATTATATTGAAAAAAGTAAGTCCTTCATTATATCAGGCATTAGGTATTTTTTTACCATTAATTACCACCAACTGTGCCGTATTAGGGTTGGCTATACTTGCTATTCAAAACGAGTACAACTTGGCCGAATCGGTTGTATTCGGCTTTGCTAAAGCAGTAGGTTTTGCACTGGCTTTGGTTATTTTTGCAGGCATCCGTGAGCAACTTGAATTAAGTAATACGCCAAAAGTCATGAAAGGCTTTCCGATAGCCTTAGTTACAGCCGGTATTTTGGCAATGGCATTCATCGGTTTTACTGGAATAGTTTAATCAATCTAATTCGATATAAAAATCAGAGGAACATGTGAACCTCTGGCTTTTTATTTACCAGCTTTCTTCATCCGTAATATTCCATATGCTATTGTATACTTTATTCACTTTCTTTACGCTAAAACAAAATAAGGGTTAATCTTCTCATATAGATTCAAGAATCAAGATACAAGAGTCAAGATTTTATATTGTTCAGAATAAAACATATAACAATAATTATAATGTAAGTATATTATTGATATTTATCATATTATCAATATTTAAAAAATCTAAAATCTGTAACTGGGGTTCACGAACTCGGCGAAGCCAATCTTAAATCACATAATTTCATATCACTTATCAATAAATCAGCAAATTTTAACCGCTTTAAAAAGCAGGAGTTTCTCATATTTTTATTATCTTTGTAAGTTCGATAAATGAATTAACAATGAGTGAAGAAAAAGAGTTAAGAGAGAATCAAAACGGTAATTATTCGGCAGATAGCATTCAGGTGCTCGAAGGACTCGAGGCCGTACGTAAACGCCCTTCCATGTACATCGGCGATGTGGGTACACGGGGTTTACACCACTTAGTTTATGAAGTAGTTGATAATTCGATAGATGAAGCGCTTGCAGGTTATTGCAAAAATATTTGGGTAAGCATTCACGCAAATAACTCCATAACCGTATCTGATGATGGACGCGGAATCCCTGTTGGTTGGAAAGAAAAAGAAAACAAGTCGGCACTGGAGGTTGTACTTACCGTATTGCACGCTGGGGGTAAATTCGATAAAGGAAGTTATAAAGTATCCGGAGGATTACACGGTGTAGGGGTATCGTGTGTTAATGCACTGTCTGTTGAATTAATAGCAACAATCAGTGTAAATGGGAAAATATACCAGCAAAAATACAGTAAAGGCATACCGCGAACAAGTGTTGATGAAATTGGTAAAACCGACAAAACAGGTACTACAATCCACTTTAAGCCCGACCCCGAAATATTTACAACAATAACCGAATATAATTACGAGGTTTTAGCATCGCGTTTGCGCGAACTAGCTTTTTTGAACAAAGGAGTCCATTTGTATATTACCGATGAGCGTGAATATCAACATGATGACCGTAACGGAGATACACCGGTAGAAGAAAGGGTATATAAACGAGATCATTTTTACTCGGAAGATGGTTTACGTGAATTTGTTCAATATCTGGATCGAACACGTGAAAAACTCACTGAAAAGCCCATTTACCTTGAAACGGAAAAAGCCGGCATTCCTGTCGAAATTGCCATGCAATACAATACGGGATACAATGAAAATATACACTCCTATGTAAACAATATAAATACAATAGAGGGAGGAACTCATCTAACGGGTTTTCGTCGTGGATTAACACGTACATTAAAAAATTACGCCGACAAATCGGGTATGTTGGCCAAATTGAAATTCGAAATCAGCGGCGATGATTTCCGCGAAGGACTCACAGCCGTTATTTCCGTAAAAGTAGCAGAACCCCAATTCGAAGGCCAAACTAAAACCAAGTTAGGTAACAGCGATGTATCGTTAGCAGTTGATCAGGCCATAAGTGCAGCATTGGATAATTACCTGGAAGAAAATCCGAAGGATGCCAAAATAATAATCGACAAAGTTATTCTCGCCGCAACAGCCCGCCACGCTGCCCGTAAAGCCCGTGAAATGGTTCAACGTAAAAATGTTATGTCAGGGTCGGGATTACCGGGGAAATTAGCCGATTGCTCTGATCGAAGTCCTGAAAACTGCGAAGTATTTTTGGTTGAGGGTGATTCGGCAGGCGGTACGGCAAAACAAGGGCGCGACCGTATTTTTCAGGCAATTTTACCATTACGCGGAAAAATCCTTAACGTGGAAAAAGCCATGGAGCATAAGGTATTTGAAAGTGATGAAATCAAAAATATTTTTATGGCTCTGGGTGTAACTATCGGGACAGAGGAAGACAGCAAAGCCGTAAACCTGTCGAAACTACGTTATCACAAAATTGTAATCATGACCGATGCCGATGTGGATGGAAGCCACATTGCTACATTAATTATGACTTTTTTCTTCCGCCATATGCAGGATTTAATCAAAAACGGGCATTTGTATATTGCCACTCCTCCACTTTACCTTGTAAAAAAAGGAAAAGAAGAACAATATTGCTGGAACGAAGAAGAGCGTATAGCCGCAATTGAACGCATAGGAAAAGGAAAAGACAGCGGATTGCATGTGCAACGTTACAAGGGCCTTGGAGAGATGAATGCCGAACAGTTATGGGATACTACTATGAATCCGGCTAACCGTTTGTTGCGCCAAGTAACTATTGAAAATGCGGCCGAAGCCGATCGTATTTTTTCAATGCTAATGGGCGACGAGGTTCCGCCACGTCGTGAATTTATCGAAACACATGCTAAATATGCTAAAATTGACGCATAAAAGTAGATTAATCCATTATTTAAAACTAAACCAATAGTAACCAATGAGTAAATTGTCTCGTTTTTCAGTCATTGTATTAATCATGACATTTACAGTTTTTACCGGCTATGCACAAGATAAAAAAAACAACATTACTAATACAAAAACCGAACTTAAAGTAAAAAAAATTGAACCTGAACCCATTGTCATTGTTCAGTATGGAGAAGAAGACGTTGATGAAATACTTAGCGGCCTTGTAATAGATTCTTTGGATCTTGAGTTCGGAATCGGTGGAGACGACTTAATTCCTGCATCCGACATTTACTCGACATGGAGTAATATCGAAGTTAACCCGTATAAACAGGATCTCATTACGGATACAATAACAATTAGCCTGCTCGGGTTCAATTTCCCGTTAATTAAATTTTACCGGATAAATTCGGAGTTCGGGCAACGCCGCCGTCGCTATCATTATGGTATCGACCTTAAAATTGAACGGGGAGATACGGTTGTAAGCTCATTAGGCGGTATGGTTCGTATTGCCCAATCGAAAAACAAAAAAACCGGATACGGATACTATGTCGTAATTCGCCACTTTAATGGGCTCGAAACGTTTTATGCCCACCTTGATAAAGTTCTTGTTAAACCCGACCAGATGGTAACTTGCGGCGAAGTTATAGGCTTGGCCGGAAATACGGGAAGATCAACAGGTCCCCACTTGCATTACGAACTACGTTATCAAGGCCGTCCTATCAATCCGCGTGATATTATCGACTTCGATTCGACCCTACATGTAAAAAGTGATACCTTGCTTTTAACCGCCAGCCATTTTGTATATCCTAAGCGATCATCAAGAGTCTCGCAGGCTAAAAAATCGACATCGACCGGAGCCATAACCGCTTCAACTCTGGATAATACTGAAAGTCTCGGGATTTGGGTTGTTAAAAGCGGCGATACATTAGGCCGTATTGCGAATAAAACAGGTACATCTATCAATAAATTATGTACGTTAAACGGCATTACACGGAATAAACTATTAAAAATAGGGCAAAAAATTAAATACTAATTCAATTACCAGCTTTCGTTTTTATGAAAAAATACGCTTTTTTATTCATATTTTCATTCTCAACATTATTTATAATCGGCGTAAACGCACAACAAAATATTGATACGGTGACAATTGTCGCTGTGGGTGATATTATGTATGGAACAATATACCCTAACCGGCAACACTTACCGGCAAACGAGGATTGTGCTTCATTTTTAAAGCCGGTAATCCCTATTCTCTCAAGCTCCGATATTACCTTCGGAAACCTCGAAGGCGTATTAACCGACAATAATACAGGGGCTAAAAAATGTAATAATCCCTCGGTATGTTATACGTTCGGTATGCCTACCCATTTTGCAAAATGTTTGGTTGACGCAGGTTTTAATCTGTTAAGTGTTGCCAACAACCATGTCGGAGATTTTGGGGAACAAGGACGCAAATCGACTGTTGAAACATTAAAAAAGCACGGAATTCATTTTGCCGGATTAGTCGATTATTGTGTAACCGATACCTTTACAATAAAAGGGGTTAAATATGGTTTTTGTGCTTATGCACCCAATACGAGCACGGTAAATATTAAAGATATACCTGCTGCCGAAAAAATAGTGAAAGATTTAGCCCAAAAGTGCCAGATTGTTATTGTATCTTTTCATGGCGGGGCCGAAGGCAGTAAGCAACAACATGTAAACCGTAAAACAGAAACTTATCTCGGCGAAAATCGCGGTAATGTTTATGAGTTTGCCCATCGCATGATTGATGCAGGAGCCGACGTACTTTTGGGGCATGGCCCGCATGTTACACGCGCGGTTGAAGTTTACAAAGATCGTTTTATAACCTACAGCATGGGTAATTTTTATACTTATGATAAAGTTAATATTAGCGGAGTAAACGGTTTGGCGCCTATTTTTAAAATATTTACCGATAAAAACGGTAAATTTTTGAAAGCGGAAGTTACCTCGACCTATCAAGAGAAATACCAGCCGATACGTATTGATGAACAGAAACGAGTTTTAAAAATTCTTCAGGATTTAACACGACAGGATTTTCCTGAAATGAATAGTGTTATCAGCATTGATAATAACGGGTTTATACTTTCGAAGAAATAATTTTTTTTGTAAAATGGCAGAAAATTACATTATCGAATTCAATAACGCAAATATCTACCAGAAAGAGAATTGTGTGCTTGCCAATGTTAACCTGCAAATACAGGCAGGTGAATTTGTTTACCTTATTGGGCGGGTTGGTAGCGGCAAAACCAGTTTAATAAAAGTGTTGAATGGTGAACTGCCTCTGCATAGCGGCAATGTTCGGATAATGGACTTTCAACTTTATAATTTAAAATCGAAATACATTCCTAATTTACGGAGGAGAGTTGGTGTTGTATTTCAAGACTTCCAATTGCTTACCGACCGCTCGGTATATGACAATCTTATTTTTGTTTTAAAAGCTACTGGATGGAAAGATAAATCACACATGGATAATCGTATAGCCGGAGTTTTGGGTGATGTCGGGCTTCTGCAAAAAATCAACAGTATGCCTTTCCAATTATCGGGAGGGGAACAGCAACGTGTTGCCATTGCCCGCGCCCTACTGAACGAGCCTGCTGTTATTCTGGCCGACGAGCCTACCGGAAACCTCGACCCCGATACTAGCACCCATATTATGGAAATACTACACGGCGTATCGGATAAAATGGGCATTACCGTAATTATGGCGACTCATAACTACAATATTTTGAAAAACTTTCCTTCGCAAGTTTTAAAATGTGAAAACCAAGCCCTAACTGAAGCCATTATCCCGAGCGAGCAGGATTTGAAAGACAAGCTAATTCAGTTTGGTACGGCCAAAGGTTATGAATATGAGCTTGTTTACGAAACCGTAATGAAAATGTACGGGGACAACTCTTAAGCAAAATATTTCCTATCTTAATTCCATTCATCATAAGGGAGACAGTAAATTGAGCCGACATAAAGCATTAAATGTTTTACTTAAATACAAAGCACTTGCTATACTGTTAGTTCTGTTTTTATTTTTTTCCTTTTCATTACCATCTTCGTTATTTATAACTCCCACCAGTAGTTTAATCGAGGATAGTACAGGCGAGTTACTCGGCGCACATATTGCTGCTGACGGACAATGGCGGTTTCCGGCATGCGAAAAAGCTCCTGAAAAATTTGCAAAAGCTATAGTAGCCTTCGAAGACCGGCGGTTTTACATGCATCCCGGGATAGACGGTATTGCCATTGGTCGCTCATTAGTGCAAAATATCAGGCAAAAACGGATAAGTCAGGGCGGTAGTACAATCACCATGCAGGTTATACGCCTGATGCGCCAGCAAAAACAACGCACGATTAAAGAAAAACTTATCGAGGCTTATCTGGCTATCCGCATGGAAACCAGCTATACAAAAGATGAAATACTGGCATTATACGCTTCACATGCACCTTTCGGCAGCAATGTTGTAGGTATCGATGCGGCATCGTGGCGATATTTCGGGAGGGATGCCAATGATTTATCGTGGGCAGAAGCCGCTACACTGGCTGTTTTGCCCAATTCCCCAGCCCTTATCCACCCGGGGCGCAACAGAGATGCCCTATTACGAAAACGCAACCTTTTGCTCGAAGATATGCTTGCCCAAGGTATTATTGATGAAGAAACGTGCGAACTAAGTAAAAACGAAGCTTTACCCGATAAGCCACACCCATTGCCCATGCACGCGCCTCATTTATTGGATAAAGTATCGATAAAATATCCGGGGAAAAGAGTCTCTACCACAATTTTACTTACGTTACAGGAGCGCGTCAATAACATCGTTGAACGATACAATCAGGATTTTAAAGCAAATAAAATCAACAGCATTGCAGTGCTCGTACTCGATGTAGAAACAGGCAAAACATTGGCATATGTGGGTAATGCTTACGATCCCAACGATGAAATAAACGGTTCAAGTGTGGACATTATCACCGCACCGCGAAGCACGGGGAGCATACTCAAGCCTTTTTTATATGCCGCTATGCTCGACGAAGGGGAATTGCTGCCCAATATGTTAATTATGGACATTCCCTTATATATTGCCGGATTTTCGCCCAATAACTACAATAAAACTTTTGACGGCGCCGTACCAGCCCACCGCGTGCTCGAACGGTCGTTAAATGTGCCGTCGGTAAGGATGTTATATGACTATAATATCGAAAAATTTTATGTTTTGCTTAAAAAGATGGGTATGACAACCTTGCGCCACCATTCCATGCACTACGGACTGTCGTTAATACTCGGGGGCGCCGAAGGTACATTATGGGATATCACGGCTATTTATGCTAACATGGCTCGCACGGTTAACCATTATCCGAAATATTACGGCGAATATAATATGTACGATTGGCATAAAGCATATTACCTACAACAGCAGGAAAGTGAATACCAAAAAACAAGGTTGAGCAATGTACCTGTTATCAGTGCTGCTGCAATATGGCAGACTATCACCGCTTTGGCCGAAGTAAATCGTCCCGAAGAAGAATCGTCGTGGAAAGTTTTTTCGTCAAGCCGACGAATAGCCTGGAAAACCGGGACAAGCTACGGGAATCGCGATGCTTGGGCTATCGGCATAACTCCCGATTATGCAGTAGGCGTATGGGTAGGCAATGCCAGTGGCGAAGGTCGTCCGTTATTAACAGGGGTAGGCTATGCCGCACCCGTATTGTTCGATATTTTTAATTTATTACCCAATACACACCGCTGGTTCAACCAACCTTTCGACGAAATGACAATTACCCCGATTTGCCGGAAAAGCGGACACATTGCCACCAACTTATGCACCGAAGTCGATTCGTTATGGATTGTAAATCGCAGGTTGGAAAGCGAAACCTGTCCCTACCACATTATGGTACATTTGAGCAATGATATGAAGTACCGCGTAAGCAGCGACTGTTACCCTGTAAATGAAATGGTGCATACATCGTGGTTTGTGCTACCTCCTGCCCAGGAGTGGTACTATAAGTCGAAAAACGCAGATTACCGTACTTTGCCCCCCATACACCCCAACTGCCTGCATACTGAAACCCGTAAAATAATGGATTTGATTTATCCAGCCAACAACATCACGATTGTCATTCCCCGGTTGCTCGACGGCAGTGAAGGCAAAGTTGTGTTTCAGGCAGCCCACCGCCGTGCCGACGCCTCGATATTTTGGCATATCGACGACGAATTTGTCGGAACAACACAAGGCACACATCGTTTAGCTTGCGCTCCCCTACCCGGTAAACATACACTAATCATAGTAGACGAAGATGGAAACGTTACACAGACACGCTTTTCGGTAGAAAATAAGAAGTAATTGTTTATTTGTAATGGTTAAAAATGCGATATGCGTATAGCGTATTGCATATTGTGATTTTTTGCACATCGCATATCACATACCCAATTAAAAAAGTCGTATATCGTGATACGTGATACCCATTACTTGATACTATATCCATATTGTCAATTATCTCATTTACTTAGTTTTATATAATATCTTTTTAATATCAAACGGAAGCCGGTAAGTGAACGTAAGTTGGACAATTCCTGAATTAATACTTGTTCGCATATCACCTATTTTAGATATATAAGACCTTGAGAAATGGGCTGAAATTCCAACAGTCCAGTTATTACCGTTATAGCCGAACGCGATACGCGGATAAAAAACCGGAAATAATTTGACTATATCATTATTATTTTTGACGCTAATGCCCAAACTTACAGATATGGCAGATGTAAAAAAACACCTTCTCCAAAATACAAAGGTATGAACATAACCGAGATTAGGTCCTATTTGCAAATCCTCGATAACTTTCCTACCTCCTCTATTTTCTGCACCTAAAATAAGAGAGCTATCACACGATACTGAACTGTAATATACACCGATGCCCGCTTTTAAACTGCCTGCCGATTTTAATTGCTGTTCATCGTAAGAAAAAGCCGACATGTACGAGAATTTTTTATGATTAAACAGATATTGGCTAAAAAGATAATACTGCTTCACCTGTAAATCGGGGCGAATGATAATGGCATTATTATCATTTTCATCTTCGGTGTAAAAGCCCTTATAGTTCTGAAGGCTCAGGCTAAGTTGGATTTTTGAAAAAAACAAATGCGACTGAAAATCAAAAGAAGTTGTTTTTCCATATTTACTGTTCGGCTGAAAACCATACAGCTTGGCACTCACTGCAAGCCAGTTCCAGGCTATGCCTACTCCTACCTCGCTTGCCGTATTCGGGATATAACTTTGTAATTCTCCATTGCCATATTCATAATCGAGCATTAATATCTTTCCTCCGTAATAGGCGCTTAGTATAAGCTGATTTTTAAATGGCTTGATATACAAACTATCCGACTCGGCCTTACATAATTGTTGCCAGAATATTAGGAAAAGAAAAATACAAGACAATTTTAAAATTGCTTTCATAAGCTTAGCTGTGGTATACGTAATCAATAATAATTAATGCTATAGTTAGCGTTGTCGCGCCGAACGCCAGTGAAACAGTTTATGGTTCACAGAAAATAGATTCTTCGTTTCACTCAGAACCGAGCTTGCGAGCTCACCAAAGGCAATGACAAAATATATTAATAAATTCTCTTAATACCCAACCATTGCCATATTATCATCCTGAATAAAGTGAAAGATCTATTTATGAGATATTTGGTTTCGCCGATTTTCAATTCGCTACGCTCAACTTGAGGGCAGTTTAGCATACTAACTTACAAAAGTATTTCAAATATAGTTTCAACATAAAAAAGCCGAAGCAAATTTGCATTATACTTATAATGACAATTAACTCCAAACTTACTATTATTTATTTTATCCAATAAAAATTATTTTACAAATTTACGCCAGTCAACACTGTGCATATCCCCTGTTTCCATAAATGTCTGATGGAAAGCAAAACAAGCATACAGGTTTTGAGGCGTATACCCTTTCGAAAGTTTTAAATAATCCCACAACAATTGTTTATAATCGGGATGCACACAATTTTCGATAATGGTTTGTGCACGTTGTACTGGCGATTTACCACGGAGATCAGCAACACCTTGCTCCGAAATAATAATCGAAACCGAATGTTCACTGTGATCCATATGCGATACCATAGGTACAAAAGCGCTGATTTTACCGCCTTTTGCAACCGATGGCGCCGTAAATATCGACAAGTAGGCGTTGCGCGTAAAATCGCCCGAGCCACCAATACCGTTCATCATTTTTGTTCCCAAAACATGGGTAGAGTTAATGTTACCGAAAATATCTGCCTCCAATGCCGTATTGATGGTAATTAAACCTAAGCGGCGGATAACTTCGGGGTTATTCGATATTTCCTGTGGGCGCATTAATATCTTATCTTTAAAGAAATTCAGATTGGCATATATATCGGTAATAACCGGGTTACTAACTGTTAACGAACACCCGCTGGCAAATTCTACGCGGTTGGTTTTCATTAGCTCAATAACCGAATCCTGAATAACCTCGGTATATATTTCAAATATAGGAATATTTTTATTGGCTCCCATCGATCCTAATACTGCATTGGCAATATTACCTACACCTGACTGAACCGGCAGAAAACTTGCAGGAATACGGCCCGCTTTTATTTCCGATACTAAAAAGTTAGCTACATTATCACCAATTTTTGCCGTAATTTCGTCTACAGGAGCAAAACCACCGCCTTCATTTTCCAGATTGGTTTCGACTACAGCTAATATTTTTGAAGGATCAACTTTAATATATGGAGTACCAACGCGATCGGAGGGATGATAAATGGGTATCGCCTGACGGTTGGGCGGATCGAGCGGCACGTAGATATCGTGCATACCACATATTTCCCTAGGATGCCAATGATTTAATTCGATGATGATTTTATCAGCCAGCTGGCAAACCGTAGGAGAGATACCGACACCCGTAGTAGGAATAATTTCGCCATCGTCCGTTATATCCGCAGCTTCGATTACGGCATAATTTACCTTGCCAAGGTAGCCGTAACGCAATGTTTGTGCCAAATGCGACAAGTGCATGTCAAAATAAGGGGCATCGCCGGTATTGATGGCATTACGCATATCCTCATTCGACTGGTACGGCGTACGGAATTTTATAGCATGGGCGCGCACCAAATTACCATCAAGGCTATCTCCTGTTGAAGCTCCGGTAAATATTCCTATTTTAAACGGATTATTTTTTGCATGTTCAGCCTCGGCTCGCCTGGCAATTGCAGCCGGTACCGCTTTCGGGCATCCGGCAGCCGTAAACCCGCTAAAACCTACATTATCATCATTATTAACATATACAGCAGCCTCATCTGCTGTCATAATTGTAAATTTTTTACTCATTTCTATCTTATTTTATTATTTCCGGTTTTTGAAACAACAAAATTAGAACAAATATCATTGATTTTATGCCACAGCTGCAATGCTATAAAACACACCCACCAGCCCCAATTACAGCGCTACAAAAATAAGATCCGTACAACGTACAGCTCCCTAAGCTTTTATTAGCTGAAAATGAAAAACGGTGTCAAGTAGTGGGTTCACGTATCAAGCAGCACGGCAAGCTCCTCCCTAACCCTCCCAAAGGAAGGGAACCATAAGCCCTTCTGCCGGAAGGGTTGGAAAAGTTTTTTACGTTTCACGATTAACAAATGAGCATACGATCTCATTAAACCAGCCTTGATACCTCTACTTGCTACTATAAATTTATAGAGTTTAGGTCAATTTGTTTTTATGTACTTATAACAAGGCAATTATAAAAATTAAGATTTGACCTATAATTAAATTGACATAATCACTTATGTAAAATCTATCAGTCGTCCATAAATTCCATCAACTCGGCATACAAACGTTGAACGGGTAAACCCATTACATTGTAATACGACCCCTCGATACGTTCAACAGCTATATATCCAAGCCATTCCTGAACACCGTATGACCCTGCCATGTCATAAGGCTGGTAATTATCGACATAATATTCTATTTCAGACTTTTTCAAACGACGGAAATACACATAGGTCGATACATCGAACATCCGTTTTTTATCGGTAGTACGTATACAAACCCCTGTAAGTACTTCATGCTTGTTATTCGATAACTTATGAAGCATACGTATAGCATCCTTTCTATCCATAGGCTTACCCATTAGTTCGTTATCACAAACAACCAACGTATCTGCTGTTATCAGGATATCATTTTCCGCCAAAGGCTTAGGATATTGATCCGATTTACTCTCTGCAAGATACGAAGGAACATCGAGTAAACGCATTGATGTCGGCGGAGTTTCATTAATATCGTAATTTGGTGCTATTGAGAAAGGTATGTCTAATCCTTTGAAAAGCTCGCGACGACGAGGCGAGCGCGTAGCCAATATAACATTGTAATTTTTTAAAGTATCTGCGAGCATGTATGTTAGTTTTTCATTTAATAATATACAAATATATAATTTTTGTTCATCCGATTTTCGCCGGCTAAGTTAAAATATACATAAAGCTATTTTATCTACAATATTACTGATATTCAACAATGTATCAGATTGATGGAATATGCAGGTTATCCCCCCATTTACCATGCACTTTTAATACCTGTTCTATAATATCGCGTACACAACCATCACCTCCGTTATAATTCGATATATACTGGGCTATCCGTTTTACTTCGGGCACAGCGTCGGCAGGGCAGGTTGGCATGCCGCATACCTGCATCACATCAATATCCGGAATATCGTCACCCATAAACAATACATCGTTACGCTGTAAACCATATTTAGCGCAAAAATCATTGAAATCGGGCAATTTATAACGCGACCTTAAATAAATATCGGTTACACCCAATTGATTATAACGCTTTATGATGGTTTCGGACGAACCTCCAGTAATAATCGCAATCGGGAAACCGACCGAAACTGCATAACGTATAGCAAACCCATCTTTCGAATTAAATTGACGAAACAAATCACCATCCTTATACATCATAACCATGCTGTTGGTCATAACCCCGTCAACATCAAAAGCAAGTGCTTTAATTTTATGCAATTCAGCTTTAAAATTACTCATAGTTAGATTATTTATTGTAATTATTTAGTATATTCTCCGACAGCATCTGGTAAATTTCCAATTCGGCTGGATGACTTGCCAAAAAACCGGCATGGCGGTTTAATGTTAACATATCGTGCCTGATTGCCGGCCCTGTTTGTACATCGGCAGGATTTTCTACCGATAAAGCCTTCTCAATAGTTTCACGAATTAACGGGTTCAGCCAAGCTTTATTTAGTTTATTCTCTTCCATTATACCGCTTGCTACAGCCAACAAATGGTTTACAAAATTGCAGGCAAACACCCCCGCCACATGTAAGGACAAGCGTTGTTGCGTATTAATTTTAAAAACTTTTGAAGACAAGTGTCCGGCAAATTCCTTTAAAACATCAAGTACCCAAAGATTCACAGCTTCGATAAAAATAGGTACCGAACTGAAATCATTTATTACCTTTGCTTTCGAAAATGTTTGCAATGGGTACAAAACCCCGTAACACTCAGTATATCCTTTAAAAATATTTAATGGGATACTTCCCGATGTATGAACCACAATGCCCTGCACAACAGGCATAAATTTCAATACATTTTCAATCTGGTTGTCAGGTACTGCAATTACATATAAATCGGCCCTAGTAAATACCGATGCTAAATCGGCTGTATAACAACTGCCTATTACTCCGGCTAAACTTTCGGCATGTTCCAAATGCAGGCTATATATCTGTATAATATTATAATAGTGTAACCGGTGCAATGTTATGGCAAGCGATGTTGCCACATTCCCGCTGCCGATTATTACAATATCTTTAATATACTTTATTTCCATACTACCGCAAAAATATAAAAAAAACGGAGGCTATTCAAATACAGCCTCCGTATCGCATAACAACACAAACCAAAACAAATATTCTAAAATTAATTCTAATTAAGACTTATTGTAAATTTATGACAAATAGCATACCAAAATCGAAAAAACATTTATATAAATATCAACATAAACCGAAACAATTATTTATAAACAAAATACAATATATATTCCCCTATATAAAAAGTATGTTAACTTTGTAAGCTAAAAAATTAAATAGATGAACGCAAAATTTATACTATTTATAATAATCATTTTCACAATTTATTTTTCGATTAACCTGTATTTATTTATAAGGGGTTGGCAAGCTTTATCGTCGATACATTCAATACGGCCTGTATACAGTATAATATTTGTAATATTTTGTTTATCATTCATAGCCATGATATTCGGTGAAGTAAAGCTGCCCGATACCATAACCGGAGTTTTATACCCCATAGGATCAACGTGGTTGGCTGCAATACTTTACTTTACAATGTGTGTTGTTTTTTTCGACCTTCTCAGGATTATCAACCATTTTATCCCCATATTCCCCCAGATAATAACAACAAACTATGCAAAAGTTAAGTTAATAACATTTTGCGTATCCGTAACAATTGTTGCAATAACCTGTATTATCGGTAACTACCATTTTACACATCCAACGGTAACCAAGCTTGAGCTTGACATTGTTAAAAATGCCGGCGGTAAAAAACAGTTGCACATAGTTATGGCGAGCGATTTACATTTGGGACATGCTATTAAAAACAACAGTTTGAAAAACTATGTTGAACTGATTAATTCTTTAAAACCTGATATAGTTTTGTTTGCCGGAGATATTATTGACCGCGATTTAAACTATGTAATTAAAGAAGATATTGGCAGAGAGTTTAAAAAGCTTAATGCGCCGTTGGGTGTGTATGCTGTTTTAGGTAATCACGAGTATATCAGTCAACATGTTGATGATGCGGTCCGTTATTTCGAACAATCGGGTATTACCATGTTGTGCGATAGTGTAGTTAATATCGAAAACAGCTTTTACATTGTCGGGCGAGATGACCGTACAAACCCGCAACGTAAACCTTTAAGCTCACTTGTTGACACTGTTGATAAAACACTCCCCGTAATTACGCTCGATCATCAACCCACACATTTGGAAGAAGCTGAAAATGTCGGGATCGATTTACAATTATCAGGACATACACATAACGGGCAGCTATTTCCGTTGAATTATGTTACACAACGGGTATACGAAGTATCATACGGATATAAAAAGAAAGGAAATACGAATGTATATGTTTCGTCGGGTTTAGGGTTATGGGGGCCTCCTTTCCGCATCGGAACTAAATCGGAAGTTGTGGATATAATTTTACATTTTGAATAACACCAAGCCGCTAACCATCAAATTGTCATGCTGAGGAAAACGAAGCATTTCTACCCTTTACTCTGTTCAGAATGATAGTATGATAAAATTCGATATCAGAACATTATAGAAACCTATTAAGCTATAGTGTTCTCCTCTTTTGCACTTGCGGCAAATTACTCCTTCTTTATCTCCATATTCCTTGAATTGTGCTTTACAGCTGATTTTCATCTGGAAAACTATCTACAAAATTTTATAAGTTCATTTGCATGCTATTTTTCTGGATATAAAGATAATAAATTTATTACTGGTACCAAAGCGGATATTCATTTTTGTTTTTACTGGTATAGTATGTTAAAAAGAAGTAATATTATTTTTCCGTTTTAATTGAGAAATAATGTATTCTTTTGTAACTTTGCATTGATTTAAAAGGTATAATTTAAATTTATAAAAAGATGAGTAAAACAAAAATTGGAATAAACGGTTTCGGACGTATCGGCCGTTTGGTATTTCGCGCTGCTGTAGAAAGAAATGACATTGAAATTGTAGGTATTAATGACCTGATTGATGTTAACTATATGGCATACATGCTGAAATATGATTCAACCCATGGGCAGTTTAAAGGTACTATCGAAGTAAAAGATGGTAAGTTAGTGGTAAATGGTCATCCAATTCGTGTTACTGCTGAAAAAGATCCTGCAAACTTAAAATGGAATGAAGTTGGAGCTGAGATTATTGTTGAATCGACAGGTTTATTTTTGACAAAAGAGGCTTCGCAAAAACATATTGACGCCGGCGCTAAAAAAGTAGTGTTATCAGCTCCTGCAAAAGACGATACTCCTACATTTGTTATAGGCGTTAACCATAAAACCATGAAGGCCGACCAAACAATTGTTTCAAATGCCTCATGTACAACAAATTGTTTAGCTCCCGTAGCAAAAGTTTTACACGATAAATTCGGAATTGTAGAAGGTTTGATGACAGCCGTTCATGCAACTACCGCTACTCAAAAAACTGTTGATGGTCCTTCGGCTAAAGATTGGAGAGGCGGTCGTGGCGCTTCACAAAATATTATCCCTTCGTCTACCGGTGCAGCTAAAGCTGTGGGCTTGGTATTACCTGAATTGAAAGGGAAATTAACAGGCATGTCTTTCCGCATTCCTACTCCCGACGTATCGGTTGTTGACTTGACCGTACGTTTAGCAAAACCAACTTCATACGAAGATATTAAGAAAGCTATGAAGGAAGCCTCGGATGGCGAATTGAAAGGTATACTTGGATACACTGAAGATGATGTTGTTTCAACCGATTTCTTAGGCGATTCACGTACTTCGATTTTCGACGCCAAAGCCGGTATCGCCATAAGCAACACTTTTGTTAAAGTAGTATCGTGGTATGATAACGAATGGGGTTATTCATGCAAGTTAGTTGATTTAATCAGCTATATGAACACTTTAAAATAACAAGATAGATTTGAAATCGTTACCGATTTTAAGGAAGACATCGCCAGGCAAGGCGGCGCCTGTTTGTTTACGAAAATTCAGGGCAACCGCAGCAAAATTTCATATATTTTATAAATATCTGATTGTAAAAATATTGTGATTTGATTCATTTTGTTTGGATAGATAATATTAGGGTGGCAATGTAAAAAGTATGCTGATGTAATATTTTTATATATAGCTCATTATAATCAAATTTAAAAACTTCATATCGTTGTTATTTAGAATGATTACAAGCAACTGAATTGTAAATGACTGATTATATGATATTTTTTAAATTAAATATTTTATTTTGATGATTTAATAAATATTAAATTCGCTTTTACATGATTGGATGCCAATAAATTGATGCAGCATACTTTTTGAAACATCACCAATAGTAGAAATATCATTTTTATAACTAGCATATTATCACAATATTATAGTTGCCCTGAGTGTTTAAAAACTTATTAAAGGCTTTTTAAACGTATTTTAAAAACCCCGAATTTGCTTCGGGGCTTTTCGTTTAAACTTGAGGCTGCCTATTAATGGGCGCCAATCAAAACCGTATAGC
>JAISFN010000097.1 GCA_031263585.1 Prevotellaceae bacterium
AGCTCGTCAACAATATGATTGACTAAGCGAACGGGGTGATCTTCGGGGATTTTGCTAGCTATGCTTACCGGAAAAAGAACACCTTGACCTTGGTTATAGGGTTTCCATGATATCTTGCCCATAAAGTAATGAGTGTCTTTGATTTATGACTTAAATATAGTGAAAAATAAGGCAAGAAAAAAGGGTATCCAAAACTTTTTGGACACCCTCGTTGAGTTGATATAACCCTAATAGTTTTCCTTGATATATTTATAGGCTTTTACCATCTGTTTTTTTACCATTGATACGGAAATATTCATTTGGCAGGCAACGTCGGCATACGATAATTTTTCGAAAATAACTTTTCGGAAAATAAGCTTGCATTTTGGCGGAAGTTTATCAATGAGTTGATAAATCCTGGCTAGTTTAGCCGCCTCTTCAATTAGCAAATTATAATCATTATCATCTTTTATAAACTCCGAGCTATTTTTATCTAACGGAATGGTTTTTAATTTATTTGATTTAAGATAATCCAGACAGGCATTTTTTACCGATTGATAGAGGTAGGTTTGTATATACTTTATTGAATTATAGTTGTTTTTATTCCATATTCGGATAAAAACATCTTGAACGATATCTTCAGCAATATTTTGATTATTCAAAAACCTTATTGCATATAATACAAGAGAATAGTAATATTTCCGGAATAACGACTCCATTTACCTCAAACCTTCCTTTTGAAGGTTACAAATATAACGAAAAATAGAATATCTTTGGCGCTAATCTGAATCTTGGGTGTACAACAAAATTCCTATTATACTTTAACTTCTTTCCTCCCTCAATTGCTGAAATTTATGCATCAGTATAAACAATATCAGGCTTATTTTCTATATAGATTTTTCTTAAAAATTGTGAAATGTAAAAAGAAAAAGTCAGGAAGAAATATATTCTTTCCTGACTTTTTACTAAATTATTTCAGGTTTAAGGTTTGTCGACTGTTTATTCATAGGTATATCCCGGATTTTGCTGACCCAGCTGCTTCATCATTGGATTGAGTATAAATTCATTATATGGGACCCCCAATATTGAGAAATCATAATCCCAGCTGATGTCAAACCCTGTTGCATTTGGCAGGTGGTAACCTCCAGTACGTTGGAATTTTTTACCATTTCGAAGCAGGTCAAAAAAGCGGTGTCCTTCACCAACCAGTTCTTTGCGACGTTCTTCAAGTACACGATCAAGGGTGTACTCTGCATTTGATACTGATTTATTTGGGTTAGCACGTTGTACAATTGCATTTAAGTACTCTAACCCTTTTGTTTTTAATGATGCATTGCTGCTTTTAATTGCTGCTTCGGCTGCAATCAGGTAAACTTCGGATAAACGTATTAACGGATAATTATTATCAAATGCCGCCACATTGTCTGCACTTCCTGGATATTTTATAAGGAAAGGGCGCTCGTTTTGTGCAACAGTGGCTACTTTTACCATCCCGTTACGGATATCATCCGGATCTGTCCTAATTAAATCATGAAAATCTTTTGTAACACAATATGAGTAGTATCCTGCTGTTTGATAATTAAATCCTAAGCTATTTCTTGCAGGATTATCACTTGGAGTATTAAAAATTTCTAGTAACGACTCCGGATTAAAATTGGTTCCTTCCGAATTATAAGCAAATGCTTCAAGATATTCGTCACGTGTAAATAAACGGTATGAAGACGATTTCAACTCTTCAATTAATGTGCCGGCTATTTCATATGCTTTGTCATTTTTATCCCAGTATAAATATACCCTGGCCAGCAGCGCCCGTGCACCGTAGGAATTTAAAGTATTATACGGATGCTTTTGATCGCTCATTAAAGGAATTGCACGTTCTAGTTCCTGTGTAATAAAAGTAAAGCTTTCTTCCACTGTATTGCGTACAGGCAATTCGTTTGCTTCCAGAACATGATCAATAATAATGGCTCCCCATAATTTTCCCTGATCCTTGGCATAAGGATATCCATATATTCTTGCCTGATCAAAATGAGCCAATGCTCTTAAAGCAATCGCATGTCCTTTAACATTATTTCTTTCTGTATCTGTTCCAT
This sequence comes from Prevotellaceae bacterium, assembly GCA_031263585.1. Classification (GTDB taxonomy): domain Bacteria; phylum Bacteroidota; class Bacteroidia; order Bacteroidales; family UBA932; genus JAISFN01. The sequence goes on from JAISFN010000097.1 coordinate 2,073, forward strand.
CTGTAATCTTCCCGTTGTCAATAGCTTCTATTATTCGAGAGGCATTTCTACTGATTCTCATTGGAGTAGCCCACAAATCATAACCAGGACCTCTTTTGTGGTTAAAAACATAAAAATTATACCATCCGTTGTTTTCGTTATATGTTTGTATATCATCAGCACGGATGTCTCCATATATAATTAGTTCATGACCGTAATAGGCGCTTGATTGCATATCATTATAAATACCGTGGATAACACTTTCGGCATCATCCAGATTTTCTATAGCTACTTCGGACGAAATACTGGTTGGAGGCAACGTGTCCAGAAAATCACTGCAGGCGGTGAATAATAAAGCAGTAATAATACAAAGTAATATAATTATTTTTTTCATAACATTTCAATATTAAAGTTTAACCTAGAAAGAGATGTCGATACCAAAGCTATACGACTTTAAAGGCGGAATTGAAACACCGTGTGATCCCCATAGTTCGGGATCATATAATTTAAATCCGGTCCAAGTTAATAAGTTCTGTCCTGAGAAATAAATACGGGCAGAAGAGATACCAACGACTTTCAACCATTTATCAGGCGCACGTAACCCTATGGTAAGGTTCTTTAAGCGCAGGTGGTTTGTACTGTGCACTTTATAGCTGGTAGTGTACCAACCGCCTTTTTCCGAATAAGCCACATACTTAGGAACATCCGTAACATCGCCCGGTTTTTTCCATCTTTTCCGTAATTCGATGCTTTTATTACTGTTCGGGGTATATCCGTCGTCCATTAGTTCCCAGCGATTATCAAGTGTGTGTCCTCCAAGGTGAAACGACAAGTGGAATGAGAGGTCTATAAACTTATATGTAAATGTATTGGTTAACCCGCCCCGGATAGTTGGTTCTGCATTTTTATAGGCTATGGGCGTTGCATTTGCCGCTCCACTAACTATTTCGCGTGAGCGGGATATTTTACCTGTTTGCTGGTCAATAATTTCTTCATTTGAATAGTAAAGAGGATCTCCGTTATCAACATCCACACCTGCAAATTCCCGTACATAAAATGTGCTCCATGCTTCACCTTCTGCGCGTATCATACGCCCGTCATATATTGGGGAGCCATCAGTATTCAATTTAATAATCTTGTTTTTATTATGGTAAATATTGAGGTTGCTTGTCCAGCGGAAATCTTTTTTATCAATATTTACAGAATTAACAGTAACCTCGATACCGCTGTTACGAATATGTCCTATGTTATCCCATACCGAGCTGAAACCTGTTGCCCTGAAAAGGCTCCGTTGTATCAACAAATCTTTGGTATCCCTTTGGTAGAAATCTACTTCAAGATTGATACGGCGCAGGAATGTAACATCGATTCCAATGTTAGTAACAATTCCCTTTTCCCACGTCAATTTATTGTTTCCAAGTGTATTTTCATAGAGAGAGGGATACGATCCGTACTGGCCCGATGCGGCAAAAAGGCTATGGTAGGCATACCAGCCGTCAGGCAGATTACCATTGCTTCCGTACGATGCTTTTAGTCTCATACTGGTCAACCAGTGAGACAAGGGTTTCATAAATGATTCATTCGCCATTTGCCAGGAACCGGAAAGCGACCAGAAATTTCCCCAGCGAGACTCACTTGATAATCGGGATGAAGAATTACTGTTGAAAGTTCCTGATAAATAAAAACGATTATTGTAATTATAATTCATTACTCCAATCCATGACATGGCACGGTCAATATCTGTATAACCTGATATAGAAACAGGTTCGGTAGCATTACTTTGTGCCGGATTTCCCCAGTAGCCGTAATTCTCTTTTCTGCTGTAGGAATAATTATATTCATAATCACGAGCTTCAAAAGTAACCGATCCGTTTAATTGGTGTTTACCAAAATTCTGCTGATATGACATTGTGGTTTTTGATGTTAACTGCATATAGTTAGGGGTATATAGCTGACCTACACCATTCTTAGTTCTACCGTCATTAGAATTGGGATTCCAAAAACGGAATTCGCGGACATTATTGTATTCAACATTCAATGTTGAAGATATATGTACCGGTTCAATAATCTTGTATCCTACGCCTACATTTCCAATCAGCCGTCCGACTTTGCTGTAAGCAATGGTATTTGCATCTTCATGAAGAGGATTGTATCCCCCGTTGGTAGGAAACCCCACAGCGTAGCTTCCGTCTGCATTGTAAATAGGTTGTGAGGGAGTAAGGTTTGCAACAATAGGATAAATAGCTCCTGCATAATATGTATCTTCTGGAATTAGACGTGTATCAGCATAGCTGAACATAAACATCATATTGAAGTCGAATTTCTTGAAAATATGATTCATATTCATTCGTCCAGTATAACGTTTAAAAGCTGAGGAAAGAGAAACCCCTTTGTTGTTGGAATATCCTAAACTGGCTGAGAATTTTGTATTTTTGTTGCCTCCGTTAATGGAAAGATCCAGATTTGAAGTATGTCCTTTTTTGAGAACTGCATCCCTCCAGTCAGAATATCCTCCTTCCGGAACCTTGGCATAATTATCAATCAGTTTATCAGCTTCTACCCGGGCATCAGCTTCCGAAAGATTTTTAACATCGGTATAATAATTTAAAAAGCCTTCATAAATCAGTTCACGACGTTCTTCTCCTCCCATTGTTGGACGGTAATCTACTGCAAAATTGTCAATGCTGGTATTGGCCCTAAAACTGAAATTGGTTTTACCTTCACCCCCTTTTTTTGTGGTAATAAGGATAACTCCGTTGGAGCCTCTCGCTCCGTATAATGAGGTTGAGGTGGCATCTTTTAAGACAGTGATCGATTCTATATCATTAGGGTTAATTGCCGACATGGCATCCATACCTACACTACTAACATTGCCATCACTCGAAAAATTGACATTTAATATAGGTACTCCGTCTAATACAATTAATGGTGCGCTTGATGCATTCACCGATCCTTGCCCCCGGATGCGGAGAGTACTTGTTGCTCCTGCCTGCCCCGAGCCTGCCAGCAGGCTTAACCCGGGAACATGCGATTCAAGCATTTTTGTGGCCGATACAACAGGAGAATCATGTAATTTTTTCATGCTGACAACTGTTGCCGCTCCTGTGTAGGTTGATTTACGGAAATTACCATATCCGGTAACAACCACTTCTTCCAGTGTCTCTGCTGCAATTTTCAATGCCACATTAATAATGGTACGTCCGTTTATTTCTTCTTCACGGTTTTCATAACCTACCGAAGAAAACCTTAAGGTAGTTTCATTTGCCAGCATCGGGATAGAGTACATACCGTTTTCATCGGTATTAACTCCAATTGTTGTACCTTTTATCACAACCGAAGCAAATGGAATCGGCTCACCGGTAGAAGTGTCGGTAACTTTACCTGTGATAGTTGATTGAGCCATTACTTGTTGCATTGATAATCCAAGCAACAATGAAATGAAACATAAAATAGGCACTAACTTTTTCTGAGTTTGTAATTTCATAATCAGTTAATTTTTAGTGTTAAAATATTTGTTTTGGTGTTACTATGTGGAAAATAATAATACCCGTAGTTGATTTAATTTATAACCTTGGGATGGGTGAAATCTCTCACTTTTAGGTAGGTGATTTCTATATTTCCTCTCCTGCGACAGGTTTGCCGACAGTTGTCCGAGCTCGTCAATACCATGAGTACCGGCAGAGGTAAAAGTAAATTCAACAGGCATACCGTCAGAAGTAACGATCATATGAACTTTATACCCGTAAACATAACACCGTTTAGAAGCGCAATATTCCCTGTATTGTTCTCCTTATATATTTTGACAAACGGGCACAGGAAAACTATCGATGCAGTATGTACTGTTGCCAGTAAGTTCCTTAACTGTCTGTCTAAAATAAAAGAACAATTCGCTGAAAACTTCTCCGATTTTATGCAATCTCCGGTTAACCCAGCTTTTGTTAAATATATTGGGTATCAAACTTGTATAACGGACAAGACTAAGGGAAGATTCTATGTTGTCGGCAAAATACCGAGCGGCAAGCAAAGCTACGGTAATAATCCCTGCATCGGTAGTTTTTCTTTCATTTGCTTCTTTATACTTCATCGATTTGAGAATATCATCAAAAAAATACGTATATTGCAACGGTTTATGTAACCATAGTCAATCTGATTTTGTTTATTAATAACTACAAAATTAAGGGATTGACCTTGTTATATATAGAAATAAATAGCAACTTAAATTAATTAATAAACAAGCCAACGACTTATGCAAATAAGTCATTGGCTTTCTAATACAAAATTGGATTATATTCTTAAAAGTTACGGAAATAGTTTTTGTGAAAGTAAAATGAGCTGATATCCTACATGAAAGTAGGATATCATATTTCTCATCAGTAAAATTTTCATTGGAAAAAATTCCTTTCTTGGAGAATAAAGGAATTTTTATGTCATGCGCACGGGAAATTAGAATTGGCGGTGCGTCTCTCTCTCTCTCTCTCTCTCTCTCTCTCTCTCTCTCTGCAAAATCTATACCAAACCTATTTGTTAACAACAGATTTGAAGGATAAAGTGTAGAATTTTCACTAAACATAATTATTATATGTTTTCCTGAGATTTACTTTTGCAAGTATACGAATAATTTTTTGAATAACAAATATTTTTTAATGAAGCTAAAATACATTTAAAAAATTTGTTTACTTCCAAAAAAGTAGTTGTATATTTGTTCAGTTGCTTAAAACAACTATTATAAGAACGAAGTTATGGAAAATTTCAACAATTTAGATTTACTGTTCGTTATTTTGACCGGTAAAGTGTCATTGGTAATAAACAGAGCGCTTACCCGCAGTTTTAAAGCCGCAGGTATTGATATAACACCCGAACAGTTTACCGTTATGGCTTATTTATGGCGTAACGACGGTATTACACAACAGGAAATTTGTACAGTTACAAATAAGGATAAAACCAGTATGACACGTTTGATTGATAATCTTGAAAAACAGAATTTAGTGTTCCGGATTGTTGACCGTGCCGACCGCCGGAGTAACCTCATTCATCTTACACAAAACGGGAAGAATATGAAGGTAAAAACAAGCGAAGCCGCATTGTTAATTACAAAACAAGCTTTAAACGGTGTTTCGAACGAACAATTAGATACTTGCCGTGTTGTATTAAAAACTGTATTAACAAATATTGGATGAGTAAATAAAATTGTATAGACAATTATTGTTAACAACAATTGTTGCATAAACAACTATAATTATTTTATAATGAGAAAATATATAATTCCCTTTTTTCTGGTATTGCTTAGTTGGGGATATACAAATGCCCAGCAGGTTTTAAATTTGGATGATTGTCGCAGAATGGCTATTGAAAACAATAAGGATTTAAAAATAAAAAAAGAACAAGTTGCTGTGGCCGAGAGTATGAAAAAAATAGCCCTTACACAACACTTACCGAATATATCGGGTAAAGGCGCTTATTTTCATAACAGCAATAATATTTCGTTATTGTCCGAGGATAAGTTTGCACCGGTAGGTAAGGTTATGGAAGATGGTTCTTTTGGGTTCGACCAGACACATGTAAATAACGAATGGACAATGATTAACGGCCAACCCGTCCCCTTAGATGCAAACGAGCAGCCTTTCGACCCTAAATTACATCCCGAAAAAATAAAGTGGAAGGGTTATGCCTATTTATCTAAAAAAGAATTTACTATAGATAACAAAAATATTTTTATTGCCGCTATCTCGTTAGTACAGCCTATATATATGGGAGGTAAAATCCGCGAACTAAATAAAATTGCCGGATTTGCCAAAGATCTGGCATTAGCCGAACAAGAGGGCGAAATGAGCGATATACTCTACTCGGTTGATGCTGCCTACTGGCAAGTAGTTTCGGTTAGTAACAAACTTAAATTGGCGTCGCAGTTTAAGGAACTTATTCAAAAATTGAACAAGGATGTCGATGATATGGTGACGGAAGGTGTTGCTACCAAAAGCGATATGTTGAAAGTGAGGGTAAAGCTCAACGAAGCCGACTTAAGCGTTATAAAAGCCCAGAACGGGCTGAACCTTTCGAAAATGCTGTTGTGCCAGTTAACTGGCATGCCGATGGATAGCCAGTTTATGTTGGCCGATGAAAATATTAAAGTAGAAGCCGACCCGGCTGCCGAAGTTCCGGAAATTAACGAAGCGTATAAAAACCGTGCCGAAATTAAACAACTGGAACAGGCCATTAACATGTCAAATGCAAATATCAAACTGAAATTATCGAATTTTTTACCTAATATCGGATTAACCGCCAATTATATGTGGACAAACCCGGACCTTTATAACGGTTTCAAAAAAAAGTTTAAAGGAGCATGGAACGTGGGTGTAGCCGTTAGCGTACCTATTTTTCATTGGGGTGAACGTATCCATACGCGAAATGCGGCCAAAGCCGAACATAAAATTATAGAATACAAATTGGAAAATGCTAAGGAAAAAATCGAACTGCAAGTGCGCCAGTCTACATACAAAATTAATGAAGCCAGAAAACGCATGGCAATGACCGACGAAAATGTTGCAAGCGCCACCGAAAACCTGCGCATGGCCGAAGAAGGATATAAAGAGGGCGTTATCACCCTGTCAAACTTAATGGAGGCACAGGTTTCCTGGCAATCAGCTTACTCCGAACGAATTGATGCTGCGGTGGATGTAAAACTCAGCGATGTATACTTGAAGAAATCCTCGGGTAATCTAAGATAATAAATTGCAAATAAGTAAAATATAAATAAAAAATGAAAACAAATAAAAAAGGAAATTTATTAATCGGTTTTATAATCCTTATATCCGTTGTTATCATCATTACGTTAATTGGTGTTTTTGCACTTCGCAAAGCCCCTATTGTATTACAAGGCGAAGCCGAAGCTACCGAGGTCAGAGTATCGGGTAAATTGCCTGGCCGTATCCTGGAGTTACGATATAAAGAAGGAATGCCTGTTCGGAAAGGAGATACGCTGGTTATAATCGATAGCCCCGAAATCAGTGCGAAACTTGTGCAGGCACAGGCTGCCGAAGATGCAGCCAAAGCGCATAATATGAAAGCGATAAAAGGAGCGCGACAAGAACAAATTACCGGAACTTACGAACAGTGGCAAAAAGCGCTGACGAGTGTCGATCTGGCTAAAAAAAGTTATAACCGTGTTCAAAACTTGTATGATAGAGGCGTGGTTGCCGCGCAAAAGCGAGACGAGGCCGAGGCCAATTATAATGCTGCCGTAGCAACGGCAAAGGTCGCAAAATCGCAATACGATATGGCGGTTAACGGAGCCGAAATTGAAGATAAAGAGGCTGCACTGGCCTTAGTAAACCATGCAAGAGGCGCCGTTGCTGAAGTTGAATCGTATTTATCCGAACGGGCATTAACCGCTCCTATTTCGGGCGAAATATCGGATATTTTCCCGAAAGAAGGCGAATTGGTGGGGGCAGGCTCCCCTATTATGAATATTGTTGATTTAAGCGATGCTTGGGTCAGTTTTAATCTGCGCGAAGATTTACTATCGAAAATACAAATGGGTAAAACCATGCAGGCAACCGTTCCAGCTTTAGGCGATGCTACCATCCAACTTGAAGTTTACTACATAAAAGCTATGGCCGCCTATGCTGATTGGAAAGCGACAAAAGTATCAGGGCAATATGATTCAAAAACTTTTGAAGTAAGGGCTAGGCCAACTGCCAAAGCCGAAAACCTGCGTCCGGGTATGACTGTTTTGATTGAATGGGTAAAACTTTAAGTATTATAAATGGTATCAAATAGTGAGTATCAGGTACCAAGTATCACGATATGCGACACACGATAAGCTCCTCCTTAGGAGGGATTGGAGAGGCTTATCATCATTAACAAATTGTCGATTGTAAAAATTAAATTACAAGATATGTCTGAAAATCATAAAACGGGTATAATTGCTGTCGTCAAACGAGAAGTGGAGCGAATGGTTTCGCGGCCTATTTATCTGGTTATGACATTAATTATTCCACTAGTAACTTATATATTTTTTATTACTCTACTCAATAACGGCCTACCCGACAAAATGCCGATAGCAATTGTTGATATGGATAATTCATCGATATCGCGTTTATTGGTTCGCCAGCTCGATGCAACGCAGCAAAGCCGTGTTGTAAGCAAGCTACCCAACTTTAACGAGGCTAACAGGCAAATGCAGGAAGGTAGTATATACGCATTTGTTGTAATTCCCGAAAATTTCCAGGCCGATATAGTAGCAGGCCGACAACCCGAAGTGCCATTTTACACGCAAAACGCTTATTATATTGCCGGTTCTTTATTGATGAAGGATATGGCATTTACTATTGCTATGATTGTCGGCGGGACAAATTTACAAATGCGGCTGGCCAAAGGGCAATCCGAAGATTATGCTATGTCTCAGATACAGCCTATTACGGTTGATGTAAATAGCATGGGCAATGCCTGGATAAACTATTCGGTATACTTGAGTACCACCATGTTGCCCGGTATGCTGCAAATAATGATTTTAATTGTAACGGTATTCTCGGTAGGTACCGAATTAAAATACCGTACATCGAGGGAGTGGCTTATTACCGGCAATAAATCGATACTGAAATCCGTAATTGGAAAGCTTTTTCCGTATACTATAATTTTCACATTACTGGTTTTATTGAGTAATGTACTTTTGTTCCGTTATTTGCAATTCCCGTTTTTGGGCAGTACATGGCAAATGGTTTCAGGCTCGCTGTTATTTGTATTGGCACAACAGGGTTTGGGATTATTCCTGATAGGCTTATTACCCGTATTGCGAGACGGATTAACCATGACTGCCATATTCGGCACATTAGCTGTATCTTTCTCCGGCCTGACTTTCCCTATCGAGGGGATGTTATCCAGTATACAGGCTTGGAGCGTGGTATTTCCGCTACGCCACTATTTTTTGATTTATGTAAGCCAGGCGCTAACCGGCGCAGAAATTGTGACATCGTGGCCCTCGTATCTGGCCTTACTTGCCTTTGCATTATTGCCGATTACAATATTGTTGCGCTTGAAAAAAGCGGCTGTAAGGCTTAATTTCAAGCCTGATTAAAAATGAATTTCGATGCAATATAAGCGTTAATTTTCAATAAGCTACACATATATTGCCACATATATCAATATAATTGAACATGAAAAGACAAAATACCCCATCAAAATGGTTGTCCCGGTCATTGCTCGATGTGTTTTTTACATGGATGGATGAATTTAAAGCCATCCTGAGAGACCCAGGAGTAATGGTATTATTTCTTTTGGCGCCTATTGCATACCCCATATTATACAGCATGATATATAAAAACGAGGTTGTACACAATGTTCCGATAGCTGTTGTCGACATGTCAGGCAGCGAATGGAGCCGTAAATACATACGCAACATCGATGCAACATCCGATGTAGCGGTTACACACCGCTGTATATCCATGGAAGAAGCCGATGAACTGTATAAACACCGCAAAGTACACGGTATTTTATTAATACCGTCTAAATTTCAACATGATATTTACAACAACAAACAAACAACCGTTGTTGCCTATATCGACATGAGCAGCTTTTTATATTACCGCGCTTTGGTTTCGGCTACAAGTTACGTATCTAATGCATTGGGTATCGAGATCCAGGTAGGCAGGTTAATGGCGCAAGACGGAATGACTTACCGACAAGCCATAACTACTGCAGCTCCGTTTACGTATTCCAGCAAAATATTGTATAATCCCAAAAGCGGCTATGCCAGCTTTTTACTGCCGGCCGTATTAATCATTATAATTTACCAGACATTGATATTGGGAATAGGTATGCGTACAGGTACGGAGTATGAACGAGCCCCATTGATTGACTTAAACAGGATAAATAGGCATCGCCAGAGCATATTTGGCTTACTCGCCGGTAAAAGCCTATGTTATTTGTTGTTATATGGGATACTGATATTTCATGTTGTAGAGCTTGTGCCCCACTGGTTTAAATTACCACAGATGGGCGACATGTCTACAGTATTGTTGTTCATGCTGCCATTTCTGCTGTCTACCATATTCTTCGCATTAGCAATAGCGACCTTTTTGCATAAACGTGAAAACGCCATGGTCTTATTCCTATTTTCATCCGTACCGTTACTATTTCTCTCAGGGGTATTATGGCCAATTGATGCAGTACCCGGATTCTGGAAACTCATCGGATGGTTTCTCCCGTCGACACATGGAATACAAGGCTATGTGAAAATAAACACTATGGGTGCTCCGTTGGAACTGGTATGGAAAGAATATCTTAACTTATGGTTACTAACCGGGATATATTTCATAGTGGCCTATATTGCACGCATAATGCAGTTACACAGGCTACAGGCGCAACTAAACCTCGCCGATTAAGCATTAAATTCTTCTCGATGACGGTAAACGGCATCGAAACCGCTCATTTACCATGTCCGATGCTGAAATTATTACCTTTATAATTTGTTTTCACTACGGCATTTTTCGCAATCTGAAACATTTTTGGCTGTTTTATGCCGGTAAACATTTGCAGGGAAAATTTCATAATCTGCTTT
>JAISFN010000098.1 GCA_031263585.1 Prevotellaceae bacterium
AAAGCAGATTATGAAATTTTCCCTGCAAATGTTTACCGGCATAAAACAGCCAAAAATGTTTCAGATTGCGAAAAATGCCGTAGTGAAAACAAATTATAAAGGTAATAATTTCAGCATCGAAATCGTCTGCAACACAATAAATTTCAATAATTTTATCAGTGGCAAGTTGTGCCGTAATCTTTACTTATATTATTGATTTTTAGCTATAAATATAATGAAAATTAACCAACTTGCCAATTTTTTTCATGCTCTTCTTATGTTGAGCTCAGGTTAATATTCTCGTCCGGTTGCCCTAAAACGTTGCGTAGATATAAAACAATACGACAATAAATGTTTTAAAGCACTTGGTTGTATCTGTTTCTGTATAATTCCTGTTATGCAACAGCTACGTATATAAAAATAATCTTTTACTTTTGTTAGTTAAACTGAAAACTTGTAATAGTCATGAAACAGCTTACATTACACGACAAAAAGTTTGAATTGAGCATTCCTTATGCCGACATAGCCAAGGTTATTGAGGAAGTTGCCCTGCAAATAACCCAAGATCTTAAAGACGAGCATAACCCTGTATTTTTGAGCATTTTGAACGGTTCATTTATGTTTACCTGCGATTTGCTTAAGCATATCCCTTTTAACTGCGAAATATCGTTTATAAAAATGGCTTCGTATGAGGGAACCTGTACTACCGGAACCGTGAATGAAATACTCGGGCTGGATACAATTATTGAAGGGCGTACGGTTGTAATTATCGAGGATATTGTAGACTCGGGAAATACCCTTGAAAAACTGATTAACATATTATTGAAAAAATACCCGAAACAGCTGAAAATAGCAACTTTATTGTATAAACCCGATGCTTATACAAAAAACATAAAAATAGATTACATCGGTAAAAGCATACCCAATGATTTTATCATAGGCTTTGGGTTGGATTACAATAAATTGGGGCGTAACTATCCCGATATTTATTCGCTGGTAAAAAAATAACATCCTGCTCACCATAAATTTCCACTTAATGAATTTTTACTTATGTTTAATCTTGTTTTATTTGGGCCTCCGGGTTCGGGCAAAGGAACGCAGGCAGCTAAACTTGTTGAAAATTATAATTTTGTACACCTATCGACAGGAGATGTCCTGCGCGAAGAAATGCGTAAAGGCACGCCTGTGGGACTTGAGGCAAAAACGCTTATCGACCGCGGAGAATTAGTTCCCGACGAAGTTGTTATCGAAATAATACGCTCGCGCATAAAAGGACTGAACAATGTAGAAGGGTTTATTTTCGACGGGTTTCCTCGTACAACCAGGCAAGCCGAAGAACTTGACAAAATGTTGGAGGAGGAAGGCATGGCTATCGATTTAATGATTACATTTGATGTTGACGAAGATGTAATTATCAGCCGGATACTGGAACGTGGAAAAGACTCAGGACGTGCGGACGACCAAAATCCCGAAATTATTAAAAATCGGATTAAAATTTATCATGACCAAACAGTTGTGGTAGCCCACCATTACCGCAAACAAAACAAATACGCATCTGTCAATAACATGGGAACTATTGACGAAACATTCAGTAAATTGAGTAAACACATCTATAAAAATTGACGATTTTAGGGCTATCTAGCAAGTTAAAATATTTATATACAATAACTTTTACTTATTTTTGAGGCTGTCTCATATATAGTAAAGCCATGCAGAAGGATTCGCGCGGTAGCAGTGAAGCATCTTGTACCTCATCATATCATATAAAGAGATCCTTCGTTCCACTTAGGATGATAAGATATAGCAATAGGTGTTTTTAAGAACTCATATAATGTCTAATAAATATTTACGCAAATATTACCGGTATTTGTCGCATTATCACGATTTTTAAAATCTTAAATCAAAAATTATAAAATGCCCCCGCTTAATTTACTCCAATTTTATCAATAATTATTTCTCCCTTATTGGTTTTATCAAAAATAAAACGTATTTGTTCTATTTCCATAGGATTAAAATTTTCATCTTCTTTTTTAAACGCATCAAACGGCAGTTTAACATATTGCAGAACCCTCTCAAACGAATCGTCGTTGCCGATACCCTTAATAAAATTACATTTGGATAGTTTTATTTTTAAAGCCGGCGGCAAGATAATAAAATCATTAAACTCTTTTTTTACACTTGTTGCGTGTGTTGCCAGTTCAATTGTAAAGTTAACGGTATCAAGCTTATCATCGTTATTACAAATGAAAAAGAAAAGATTTTCGGGCAAATCTACATTTAGTTTTTTCAGGGTACTATTGGTAATTGTAACTGTGTATTGTGCTGCTCCTGTTATTGTTGTGTCCGTTTTATCCCAACCGAGATAAACGCCCGCGTTATGCTGAGAACTGGCATTGTTGTTCCGGAATGTTAATGAATTTTCTTTCCATGTTTTTAAATTTTCTCCCTCAGTTTTACAACCGGCAATACTGGCGGTAGTTACATCGAAATCCTCCTCAAAGTCGGCTATGTATTTAAATTCGGGATCCTCGAATTGGTTGAAATAATAATCTTTAGGTAAAAATTTACGGGCATACCTATAATCTTTCATAATCGGCATATACTCTTTTTTACCTTTTAGTGTAATATCCAAAAAGGCAGCAATGTAGCTTTTGGCAACCTGCCGTTGGTCGTCGCCGTTCATTATCGAGTTCATGTTTATGAACCAGGATCCCGGGAATTTTTTGAAATCCTTGTCCCACGATGTGTTGAAGTAAGCGTGATTGGCGCGGTAGATAAAAATGGCCGATTTGAAATGGTAATCCCCATCTGTAAATTTCATCCGGTTGTAGGTTCTGTTTCCGGTAAACCAGTATACATCTTCATCGTAGCCGCCGTGTAATAAAAGATAATCAATATCTTTCACTACTAATGGAACCTCCTTTTTAGGGTTGTATGTATCAACTGGGGCGATTTGCACAATGCTTTTTATCGAAAAATTAAAGTCGAATTTTTGTTTTGCATCAACCTGATAGCGTTCGAGTTTGTTTATTTCGGCGGCAACAACAACGGCCGCGCCTCCGCGCGAATGGCCTATCAGCGAGATATTATCCATATCCACTTTATTGTAAAACACATTTGTACTATCCTTGTTCCACGCTCTCCAGTTTTCCAGGTGTTTGAGCATCAGCCAGCCCCGTGTAAAATTTTCATCTTGCTGATAATCGCCCATCCATCCGCCGTTAATAAAATTCTCGTCAATCGATACAAGGATATAGCCTTTACTGGCCAACAGTTCACCAAGATAATCATAACCGGGATCTGAGAAATCCTGCATTGAGTGGTTCCCATGTACAATCAACACCAGCGGAAAGCTCCCTTCGCCGTCGGGATACCATACGCGCCCGTTAATGGGGTAATTTTTGGCATTAAACCCCCAGTATAATTTACGGAGTTTATTCCCCAGTCCTGATGTTTTATCAAAAAACGGAGTAGCATCTACCGAGTCGGTAATTATATCGGCGTTTTTGCCGAATTCAGTCCGGTATTTATCTTTTCCACTCCCATAAAATAATGTTTTTGTAACGTAACTACCATTGGCCGAAGGGTCAGTAAAACTGGCCTTTGTGGGCTGCACTATATTTTGGCTCCAATACTCGTCCGTTACTTCAATTGTTTTATCTCCAACATTTCTTATTAGAATATAAAAAACAAAAATATTTGCAACTACGGCAATCGTAATCAATGGAATGGATATAAATTTTTTGATGTTACAGCTTAAGGCAAATGCAATAAGGCAACCACACACCAACTCGAATAAAATAAAATATTGTAAAAACGAATTATCCAGAATACAAACACTAACAATATAGGATGTGAGAAGCATGCTAACAAATATAGGATTAAAATTTTTGACAATGTTAAAAAGCCAGTGGCATATAAAAAAGGCTAGACCGCATACTAAAATTACAATAATGACTATTAAGAAGAAATCGAATATTGGGGATATTCCCGTTTTGATTCCCAAGCCAAAAACTATCAAATAAAAAATAAAGGCTAATGCCCCTCCGATTGTAGCTCCTTTCCACGATTTTTGGAAGAAAATAACAATTCCAGAACTTACTATCCCGGTTATTTTAGTCCTCCACGATTTCTTTTTTTTCTCCGGATTCAGATTTAATGATTTCGTTGCCATAAGTTTGTTATTTATAGGGTTGAAGATAATTTTATCTATTTGTAGATAACAATATAACGCAATTTATACCATTTTGTTACATCGAAATCATCTTTTTCTTTTCAGATCGACTTAAATTTCCGTTATTCTACTTATTGCCTATTATTTATATAAAGTCCAATAAATATTCACATAAATATTACTGATATTTATCATATTATTAATGTTTTAAAAATAAAAATCTTCAATCAAAAATCTTTAATGAGAGGTTGTCTCTATTACTTCCGCACGATTATATCACGTGGGAATGTGATAGTAATGCCGCGCGAAAGGATTAGCGCGGTAGCAATGGAAAAATCTAGAATCTTCAATACATAATAACGTGCTTGTTTTAAAGTTGTTAAAAATAATATACTTTTGTGGCAGTATAACAAGGTAAAGGTATGAAAAAATAATAGAACAATAAATTATTTATATACAGTAATATACATTTAATTATTGATGTAAAAATGAAGAATACAGAATTACCTGCGGTGAGCCCGCAAAGTTCGCTTGCTTCATTTATGCCTTACAATGACGTTCTTTGATTAATATACACTTTCTTATTTTTCAACATGGTATAAAAAACTGTCGCTATTTTTCTGGCTACAGCTTTAATTGCCGTTTTAGAACCTTTATATACCGATAACTTTCGATATAAATGTCAAAACGCTTCCTGCTAGTTCCTCAAAATTTGGGCAGCTAAACGAAAAGCCTGTGTGGAAACATTATTTGTAAAGCGTTTTTTGCGCTCTATTACCTCTTGATTTCTTTATGCCCTGACTGAGGCTCAGCCACCAACTGGCAAAATATTCGGGACTCGCCCATTTTTCCATATTCATACCTGTTACCAGTATTATTTTCTTATTCAGTCTTAGGGTTGAATATAAATCAATCCCGCTCATTCTTTTTAAATACTTCTGCGCATTAATTTGCCGTTCATCATTTCTTGTTTTTTTCTTTTTTGCCGGTATTTCTGCCGAAGTGGGCAAAACCCGTTTCAGGATGCTTTTTATTAATGAATCATATCCCCTCGTTTACCTAATAAAATCATATTCATGGAGTTTCATCATTAACAAATTTACGCATTCTTTTTTGTAAATCCCTTTCAACAATAAAAGATGGGATTGAAACCATGGAAAAGATTCCAGAGGAACAGAGGGCTGTATTGCAGTATGTTACTTTGGATTTATCTGAAAGCATGAACGGGATATGCGTAGTTGCTTCCCGAAGGCTTCACGTGTTATTGAAAGGTTGAACATCCGGATGTCGGCTTCTGAGGTTGTTCAGAAAATCCGCATCAAACATCGCTGGGAAAACATTCAGAAAGAAACCCTCTGCAAAGAAGTGGTCAAAGGAAAGAGGGAAAAATATTGTCCAAAACATTTTGAAAATGAGAATACCCGAAAAAAAGTTGTCACTGGAAGCCGTTACCTGCTTTTCAAGTCAGGAGAGAAATGGACGAATACCCAACGCAAACGCGCCAAAATCCTGTTCGAACAATATCCCCACATAAGGGGAAAGCTTATTCGCTCTCCCACAGCCTGCGAATAATATTTAACAAACGCTCCATCAAAGAAAGCGCCCGACTAAACATGGCCCGATGGTACAATAAGCTAGAAGAAGCCGGATGCCTCTCGCCCAACGTTATTGCAGCAAGTTTTTACGAACACAGCGAGGAAATATTAAACTTTTATACTAACCGATCCACTAATGCGGCGACGGAAGCTTTCAACTCAAAAATCAAATCTTTCTAGGCTGAACTCAGGAGAGTTCTTGATATTCCTTGTTTTTTCGCCGACTATCAAAGCTTTATGCCTAAATACAGAATTTTGCAGGTGAGCCGATTACACACCTGATTGCACACTTTTTTTAGCATTCAAAATGTATAAAATAAAAAATCCTCAAAAAAACACATTTATTTTCAAGGATTTACTTATAATTAGAGCGGAAAACGAGACTCGAACTCGCGACCCTAACCTTGGCAAGGTTATGCTCTACCAACTGAGCTATTTCCGCATTATTTTCGGATACAAATATAGTATATTTTTTTCAGTTATAAAACTTCACAGCAAAAATCTTTTACTAAATTTATATCTATTTTATTTTCAGCAATATATTAAAATAAATATCCTATTGAAAGATTAAATACCCTGTTTTTAAAAGAAACCGATGAATTATCACTCAAGTCTGTTAATCCCCAATCGTATTTAAAGGCCACCTGAAGATGATTAAGTATCTCAATTCCTGCACCTAAGCCGATACCCCAATTGCTACGGTTAATATCATCCCAATTATCCCGCTTACTCGATTTTTTCACGGCATATCCCCAATACGGGCCTCCCTGAACAAACGGGCGTACCACTTTTAAATCGATGCCCCATTGCAAATTAACCGGAATTTGAAAATAGCCAAACTTATCCGAATCACTACCTGATGTTGTATACAGTAACTCGGGATGTACCGCCAACCCAATAATAGGTATTTTAACACGTGTCATTACACCCACCTGAAAACCTGTAGCCGAATTATTATCAATCATATTGCCAACATTACTGCTCCAGTTAAATTTACTGAAAGTGGCGCCTGCCTTAATCCCAAAACGGAATATTTGTGCTTGTGAATTGTTTGCAAATAACAAGCAACTGGCAACAATTACAAAAAAAAATATATGTTTCATGTTGTTTAATTTTACAAATTACACATGTAAAAACATTTGCGTGGTCAAAATGTTTTTCAACCGGCAAATATTTAAATTTTCCAGATTACAAAACTACTATTTTAATTTAAATTAACAAGTTGAAACTTATATTTTCATACGTAAATAAATTATAGTTAATAGTCTCCCAAGAGGAGTTATTTTATAAAATGATTATTTGAGACACAACAAAAGAGAGCGCTTATCGAGATAAATGTACGGTTATTGGATATAGGAAAAGGAAACAGCCAAGAATATTAATATTTCATACACATGCTTACAGAACACAATCTTCGGCGCTTAGGCTGTTAAAGTTAGTCTCATAATATTCTTATTTTAAATAATTTATATTTAATCTGGCAAAATGATTAAATTAAGAAGCTGTTTGAGTTATTTTTTTGGAAAAAAGCAGAAAGAACATTAAGTTTGTTTAATGCGACTCAAACAATACAATTCCGACCTCACTGCCAAAGGCTGGCAAGTTATACAAAAAGTGATTCATGAGCAAAGAAAGAGCAAATGGAATTTGCAGGAAATAGTCAATGCCATTTTTTACCTGACAAAAAACGGTTGTCTGTTGCATGACCTCCCAGGAGAGTTTCCTTCATGGTCAACCGTGTATTGGTACTATATCAAATGGGTAAGGGATGGAACCTGAAAAAATATCAATCGTAGTCTGGTAGCGGAGAACAGGGTTTCAAACGACTTTAAATCCGCAGATATTTGTATTTATATATTATTCAAAGTATTGAAATAAAATAATTTACCAAACACTTTGCCATGTGCAAGAGTTCACTTATTTTTATGCATCACTAAAAAACAAGGTCTTGCGCGATGAAAATACAAAAACAATTACAAACTATCATTTCTTTTGCGGGAATTTCTTTCGCTATTGAAGAATTTAACAATTGCGGCCTCTCCAACATAATAGACAACAGTCTGGGTGAAAGCAATTTGTCCGGCTATCAGTATAGTGATATAATTCGTGGCTGGTTTTCCGTTTTCTTTTCCGGAGGCGATGTTGCCGAAAACATTAATTTCCACCTGCACGACTCGTTAGCGTGCATTCCCGGCAACCGTGTGCTGGGCCCGAATACGCTGTTGCGAGGGATAAAAAAATTGACAACCGGGGGTGAAGTCGTTAAATCGACAAGCGGGAAGGAATATCAATTCAACATCAACCATGGGATGAACAATTTGAATGTTAAGTCATTGCCTTTGACTAAGCAACTGAGGAAAGGTCAATTTTACGATTTCGATTACGACAATCAAATCATCGAACATGAGAAATACGATTCCAAACGGACTTACAAACATAATACGGGCTATTTTCCATGAGTGGCCGCCATACGTATGACAAACCATGCCTCAGATTGGTCTATGCGGTACAAACGGGAGAAATCCACATGTCCCCTGTCGAAGATATAGATGCTTCCACTCTCGTAATGAAGCCAACCCATGGCATTTACATCATGTATATTGGCAGGGGTAATCAACATAAAACCGGGAGCAGATGTTTTCACATCGTATAAAGTATGCTGCTTGATGCCTCCTTTGTGTTTTCTGAGCTCCGTCCACCAAAAAACACTTAGGCAAAGGTCAATGGCGGACGGGTCAAAGGCATACACATTTCCGTTGACAGCCATCCCGAAATCATTCCTGCAATAGCTCTTACGGGAGCTTTCTATCAATAGATAAGCAAAACTCCCCAAATATCCTGCACGTACGATTTTGGTTGGCTTTCCCCAGATTTGTCAGTGTGGCGGTGGCGCCAAGTCCAAGGCGATAGCATTTGGATTGACGGGCTTCCAAAGCTAACATCAAATCACGCATACTTTCACAGGCAGTAAGTTGGCCGATACCATACAGAACACCTGACTCCAGCAAGTAAAACTTTTTACATATTTGTTCCCGGAGTATTTTTCAACGATGCTGTCGAACTGTTTGCGGGGAAAAAAATCTGTAAGTTGAACGAAGATATATTTGCCTTGATCCATGCTTTTAGCTTTTGGCAAAGTTAAAAACAGGAAAGCCAATTCAAATCGTTACACAACAAAAATCTTCTAAAACCACGATATACAAAGCATTTCAAAGAACAAATTTTAATTTTTAGCCCCCATTAGTGATAGCTGAATTTTAATGTAGAATATAATATATAATACACAATTTATAAATAAACTGCTTATAGTACAGGCGACTTATTTTTATCTATATAAGCAAAAAAGCATTACTTTTGCATCTTATAAAATCGATATCAATAAAAATACTACAATATGACACAGGAAGAACTATTTAAAAAACTGATTGCCCACTCGAAAGAATACGGATATATTTTCCTATCGAGCGAAATTTACGACGGGCTTGGCGCTGTTTACGATTACGGACAATACGGCGTTGAGTTGAAGAATAATATCAAGCGTTACTGGTGGGATTCGATGGTGAAACTGCATGAAAATATTGTGGGTATCGATTCGGCAATTTTTATGCATCCCCGTATTTGGGAAGCATCGGGACACGTCGGGGCTTTTAATGACCCGTTAATTGATAATAAAGACTCGAAAAAGCGTTACCGTGCTGATGTGCTGGTAGAAGACCACATTGCCAAAATTGAAGAAAAAATTGAAAAGGAAGTGGCTAAGGGTCGTAAAAAATTTGGTGATGCTTTCGATGAAGCACAATTCAGGGCGACAAACCCCAATGTATTGTGCCAAGTTGAAAAAGCCGAA
This sequence comes from Prevotellaceae bacterium, assembly GCA_031263585.1. Taxonomy (GTDB): domain Bacteria; phylum Bacteroidota; class Bacteroidia; order Bacteroidales; family UBA932; genus JAISFN01. The sequence goes on from JAISFN010000098.1 coordinate 9,596, forward strand.
ACTATACGCAAACACCTTGCCGAAACTCTTACCGATAACAACTTGGACGGTTTAAAACAATTGATACTCGATTGCGAAATTGTTTGTCCCATTTCGGGAACACGCAACTGGACTGATGTACGCCAATTTAATCTGATGTTTTCGACCCAAATGGGCTCGGTTAGTACTGATGCCAGCCAGATTTACCTCCGCCCCGAAACGGCGCAAGGTATATTTGTAAACTTTTTGAATGTACAAAAAACCGGACGCATGAAGGTTCCGTTTGGTATTACACAGATTGGTAAGGCTTTTAGGAATGAAATCGTAGCACGCCAGTTTATTTTCCGCATGCGCGAATTCGAACAAATGGAAATGCAGTTTTTTGTACGTCCCGGCGAGGAAATGAAATGGTACGAATACTGGAAGGATGCCCGCATGCGCTGGCATAAATCGCTGGGCTTGGGCGATGATAAATACCGTTTCCGCAACCATGACAAGCTGGCGCATTATGCCAATGCCGCTGCCGACATTGAGTTTAATTTCCCCTTTGGATTTAAAGAAGTAGAAGGCATTCACTCACGCACAGATTTCGATTTAAGCAATCACCAAAAATTTTCGGGTAAAAGGCTCCAGTATTTCGACCCCGAAACCAGCGAAAGCTATGTGCCTTATGTAGTTGAAACGTCGATTGGGGTTGACCGTATGGTGCTGCTGATATTATCGGCGGCCTATGCCGAGGAAAAAGTACAGAAAGAAGGCGAAGGCGAGCGCGTGGTACTACGCATTCCTTCGATATTGGCTCCTGTAAAACTGGCTGTATTGCCACTAGTGAAAAAAGATGGATTGCCCGAAAAAGCACATATTATTATGAATAACCTGAAGTTCGATTTCAATTGCCAATACGATGAAAAAGACTCTATCGGGAAACGTTACCGTCGGCAGGATGCCATTGGGACTCCTTTTTGCATAACAATCGACCACCAAACGCTGCATGATGATATGGTAACTATCCGTTATCGCGACAACATGCGACAAGAGCGTGTTGCGATATCATCGTTGCCCGAAATTATAAATGAAAAAGTAAGTATGCGTAGCTGGCTCCAGCAATTGGGAAATTAGAATCCAGATAATATACATGGTATATAAGCAGACAATTTTAAAGGTTTAACCAAATTATAGTGAACATTTTAATTTTTTTATTGTTGTATATTCATCTTAAGGTTTTTAATTAAAATTATAAAAATATTACGATGAAAACAAAATTACAATTACTATTTATTGCTTGTTTAATGGCCTTTTCATTAAATGTAATGGCACAGGCAGAACAATCAGTTGAAGTTTTAGCCAAAAGTATAACGGACAAAATGACGAAAGCATTGTCGCTGACTCAAGACCAAATTGATAAATTACAGACTATCAATACCAATTATGTTAAGAAAACCCTCGATTTGAAAAAACAATTCGCAAGTAACAAAACCGAGTTGGAAAAACAACTGAAAGAAAATAACGCCGATCGCGAAGTAAAAGCCCGTAAAGTATTTACTGAAAAACAGTATTCAACTTTTTTGCAACGAAAAGCTGAATTTGAAATAAAAAGATAACGATTTGATTTGTTTGGAATTTAAAGGACCTTTCGCACCTCGGAGGGTCTTTTTTGTAGGTGGAGCCATTCAGCGGATAAAAAATAAATACCAGCTGATTCATTTTGAATTAGTTGATATTAATTCGTTTACCACCCTGAAAATACGGTTTGGTATCAGCAACGGGGTTAGCTTATATAATAGTTGTTAACCGATAGATATTCGAGATATGTTTAAAGCCTTTTTTCTCGAAAAATGCATGTGCACTATGATTGCTCAAACCCGATTCTAAATAACAATTATTAATGCCCTTGTCTTTTAATACCTCAATTGCTGTTTGGAATAATTTATCTCCGGCCCCTTTTCCCCTGTAATCATCGGCCAGCAGTATATCGTAAATAATTCCGTAATCTTTATCATAATCATCCTCAATACCAAATATAACAAAACCAACTACAATTCTGTCATCTTCTATAACATAAATAAAAGATTGCGGATTATCGTGATGTCGGTTTAAATAGCGTTGCCATTTTTCTTTAAAATCAAGTGCAAGGGTTTGTCCGTCGCCATATAACAACCCCATCTGGATTTCGCCATGCGATATGTAGCTTTTATTTGTTTTGAGGTTGAGGGCAAACATCCCGACAAGCCTGTCCTGGTCGCTAACGTCGTATTTTCTTATTTTCATTTCTTTTTTCTTGTTTATCCTTAATATAATGTTTTATAAGTATACAAATAACCAAACCGATAATTGCAAAGGTAAATAATAATAATATCGAACCCCAAAATAAACCGTGTCCATCCGAAATAATGGTGGATATAATGGGAACTTTGTCATTTTGCAGCAATACCCCGAATAACGAGGCCAGCGATATAATCATAAGAATACGGTTGGTATCCTGGGCCTGTTTTAATTCGATACTGTTATTGGCATTGTTCAGTGAGTTATCTATTTTACTGATTACTTCATTCAGATATTGTTCGTCATTAGGAACATCAAGGTTTTCCTCGGACAATTTGAACATGTGCTTGTGCGATACATACCTTAAATAACGAATAGAGTCCAACTGCAAAATAACATTCGATAATTCGACACTTAACTTTGCATTGGCTTCAATCATTTTACGGGTGTTTTGTTTATGGCCCGAAATCAGTTCCGATTTTTGCACATACCTTGTAATGGCATAATTTATAGTTTGTTTTTTTGCCAGAATAAGTTCGATTAGCACCATATACTCGGGCCAGCAAACATGGTATGCATCGCGCCTTTTCAAATGTTCAATCCAGTCTACAGGGGCTTCTTCACCGCCCCGTTTGCCATATGTACCAATTACCAGGCTTACATTTTGATTGGTTAGCACCAAATCGTCAGTATCGATGGCGATGTTCCGTCCACAGATGTCGTTATAGCTTTCATCCATACGGTAGAGCCATTCTTTCGGATATAACGACATTAGCCCGATTATTTCAGCCCTGTGTTGCGTTTCGATATGTTCGATAATTTGTGCTTCGCTTATCGAATCGAAACTGAAACCGCCGCTGTGCCCGATATTATCGCACACATCAATAAATGTGTATAAAAAGGCGGGGATACTGTCTTCGGTTTTAGCATTCGCATCGAAATAATTCCGATAACGCTCCATCACATCGTCCAAATAATAAAGTGTTTCATCATAGGGAGTATCGCTGTATACCGAATTTTTATCAAGATGTAAGTCCCATATGCTAACTTTTTTAAGTATCCCGTCGATAGTTTGTTTGCCTGTTTCTGGATCGGTTGACCAGTATTCGACTTTTTGGGAGATGCCCGCAACAACAATTAATTGGTCGGTATCAAAGGGGTGATTGATTTTACAAAAATCCGTTCCGTCAATTTTACCGTCTTCCACCACCACAAACCTGTACGACAGTTGTATGCAGGTATCAAAATACTTGATCGCCCTTACATGTACATAGCCTTCTATGGTGGTTTTTTCTTCATCGTCAATTTCGATTTTTATGTTAAATCCCTTGAGTTCATAACGTTTGTAAAATTGCAGTTGATGGGTGAATATCTGTTTGTCGATAGGGTCGTCAAATTCTGTTACAAAATTATTGATGCTTATATGCAGCTCGTCGGCACAAAAGGTTTGCATTTGAATAATTGCAAACGAATTGTAAACTAATCTGTAAGGGCATTGGTTAATGTTATCCATAAGGTTGAATATGAAGGTTGATTATATTGCACACTAAAGTATAATAATATTTTAAAAGCCGGTTTATTGTTGCAAAAAATAACCCTGGGCATCCGCATGCCGAGGGTATTACTAATTACTAAGCAAGTAGTTTGTTTAATAGTATGTTATATCTCGTTCAATGATATTTTCGGGAATTTTATTTTTATTAAGGTCGTATGTAAATATAATTTGTTGTATCCAATTGTTATAATAATCGTATACATATTCGTAAGCTGAGAGGCTTAATTCATTTCCGCTGGCATCGTAGCTTCCTTCTTCTATTTTAACACCAAACCTGTCATATTTGTACACTGTTTGCCATCCGAGTTTTCCTGTTGCATCATAATGTTTATAACTTATTTTGTTGCCTAATTTATCATATTCATAATTTTCTTTCCAGCTCAAACCTCCCTTGGGTTTATAACAGGATGTCGATATCTTGTTGGCATTATTGGCATCGTATCGGTGTTCCAGTTTTTCAAGTAAGTCTCCCTGAACGTTATACAGTTGTTCTTCGGTAATTTTTCCCGCACTATTATAATGATATACGGTTTTTGACTGTACTGATCCGCTGACACTGGTTAAAACCATTTCGGCTTTATCGTCAGATTTATAATCGTAACTTGCTTTCCATTCAAGTTTATTATCAGCACTATAGCTCGAAACTTCGGCGCATCTTCCCCTTTGGTCAAAAACATGATCTTCGTTACCCACAATACAGTTTGCTACATTTCCCTTTTGCGGGCCTTCCGGAGTTAGTAAAACTTTATGACAACGTTGCTTTACCATTATTACTAAGCCCTTCAGTCTCTCGTCTTCCCATCCGTTCTGAGCCGTTGCTGTAACGCTTATGAGCATTACCCCCAACATTGTAAATAGTAAGTTTTTCATATTTTGATGTATAAATAATAATGATTTATCAAATTATTTCATTCGAGTACAAAAACATTACCAAAATTTATATCCTGAAAAAAGCTTCCAGATATTAAATTTCGAGTTCTCTGTTTAATCGAAAATCTTAACAATACTATTGATAATCAATAGTTAGATTAATCCCCCTGCTCTTAAAAAACAACGGCAATTTATTAAAAAAATTTTATTTTTCAAGACTGGTAGCTATTATAAGATTTTATTTTTAACGATAATTTGAGATTGATAAGGTTTTTTAATATAATACCTGAATATCTGCCATAAAAGGGGATTATAACGGCATCAAAACAATCTATTTTACTTATTGAACATTTATTTGCTATTTTTGTTTTTACATAGTAAATTGATCGTTTTTGTTTAAAAATTAAATAAATATATAGCATTGATTATGAAGTATGAATTACCAGCGTTGCCTTATGCGTTAGATGCACTGGCTCCACGAATCAGTAAACAAACATTGGAATTCCATTGGGGAAAGCACCATCAGGCTTATGTAAATAATTTGAATAATTTAATTCAGGGAACTAAATTTGAAAACGCAGACCTTGAAACCATTATCCACGAAGCCGATGGTGGAATTTTCAATAATGCAGCACAGGTTTGGAACCATACTTTTTATTTTACTTCGTTTTCGCCCAACGCCTCGTTTGAACCTACGGGAGCATTGGCCGAAACAATTAACAAAAGCTTTGGTTCATTGGCCGAATTTAAGGAACAGTTTACCAAGGTCGCAGGCAGCTTATTTGGGTCGGGTTGGGCTTGGTTAGTGAAAAAAGATAACGGATTGTTGGAAGTAGTTCCAGAGTCGAATGCCAGAAACCCTTTGCGTAACGGTTTAACGCCAATATTAACCTGCGATGTTTGGGAACATGCTTATTACCTTGATTACCAAAATCGTCGCCCCGATTATGTGAAAAATTTCTGGGAAGTATTGGATTGGAAAGTAATTGAAAAACGTTTTTAAGTTTGTCGTTTAAATAATTATTTAACAACAAAAGCCGCCGGAAGATGATACTTTCAACGGCTTTTGTTATAGTGTCTGCATTTATTTGCTACTTCATTAAAAAGCTGAAATCATCATTAGTGCTAACTTCAATCGGCTCTTGGCCATGTTTGAAAACCCGTAAAGGGAGTTTGCCTACCAGTTTTATAGTATCGTTTTCAATTAAAAACATGCAGCCTTCGCGTAATCCGGCAACATAACGGTTGGGGTTGGCCGTAATATATTCCTGTATGCGTTGCTCGCGGGTTTCGCCGGCATGTCCTTGCGGATGTGCATCAAGGTAGTGCGGGTTGATTTGAAAAGGAATCAGGTTAAAAGCGTTAAAACTTTCGGATTCTACAATGGGCATATCATTTGTGGTGCAAATGGTTGGGCAGGCAAGGTTCGATCCTGCGCTCCATCCTATATACGGTGTGCCGTTTAGTACTTTTTCGCGGACTTCGTTGATAAGCCCTAAAGCTTGCACGTTTTTCAGCAAATGAAACGTATTACCACCTCCTACAACAACTGCCTGGGCTTCTTTAACGGCCTTGCGTGCATCCTTGTAACAGTGTATCGAATCGACCTCTACATTAAATTCGCCGAAACGTTGTTGTACTTTAGCTTGATATTCATCGTACGAAAAAGTAACGGCGGCAAAAGGCACAAATAATACTTTATTTACGTTGTGTTTAGCCAAAAAATCACGAATCTGAGCTTTTGGATATTCTAAATAAGCTTCGCCGGCATTGGTCGAATTGCTGATCAATAATAAGTTTATCATTGTTTTCGGTTTTTATTTTATATAAAATAATAGTGTTAAATTCTTAAAAGTATTTAGTGATATATTATGTTATTGCCTATGGCGAACCCGAAAGCTCGGTTCTGAGCGAAGCGAGAGATCTTTTTCTTATCAACTTATACATATTTTATAATAATTTTAAATGATTATCTGTAACCGTACCTAAATTGATTTTTAGAAGCTACGCAAACCACGAATATCCTGTAAAATAAAGCCCTGACTAAATACCTTCGATTAAATTTGTAAGAGAATTCATTGAGATAGTTTTACAAATACAGGGACTTTAAGTCATGGTAACTATCCAAAATTATTCCCTCGGCATTGCTGATAGCTATGCGCACCCAGGGCAGAACTATACCGGTATCTTGCCTAGCTATGGCCTGAGATTTATGTTCTTTTACCAGCCCTTCAGGATTAATATGCGAGGCGGACTTATCCGGGTCTATTGTTACATCTGCGGCCGCATACAGCTCAACTGCTGGGTCAATCGTCGATGCAAGCATATCTTTTACAGCAACCATCTTAAGATAGCCAACTTTGAGAGGCTTGTCCTGCTTAACTATTTTCCATTCAGCAGGTTTGTTCTATGACATGATAGCAAGTTTTGTTTTACCTTAGCTGCAGCGTCCCCCGCTTTAATGACTCTTCTTTATATTCTTCTTCCGTAGAGAAGAAACCTTCGTCAAGTTCCATAACATCGCCTAGTTCATACAAAACATCCTGTTTGCCCATAGCTTCTCCATGTTTATGGAGCTTTCATAACGTTTCCCTCCTAATTGGCCTTGGAGCTCCAAGGCTGAAAAACTATTCTTGCTGCTGGTCAGCAAGTGCATGGCTATAAACCAATAACGGAACGGAAGATAAGAGCCGTGCATGACTGTGCGGCTGCGTAATCCCTGGCGTGTATGACAATATTTACTCGGATAAGATTCTTTGCCTTAATTATTATCAATTAATTATTTAAAAAACTATTGTGTAAATTATTGTTTCTGTAGCACAGGCTTATTTCAACAACATTTGGCTCGAACCCAATACTGTTCCACTCAGATACACTTCAACAGTATACGTTCCGGCTAAATATTCAGTATCGGTATAAAAAATGCATACTTCAAGGTCGTCTCCTTGGAAATCAACTTCGCGCATTGCTGAGTAAACTAATTGCGAACCATCTTCCTTGCTGAATAAATTGTCGGGCGAATTGGTAAGCAAACTTCCGTCAGGGCCTTTTATACGAATGTATATAGTGCGTATTCCTTTTTCAGCAATGGCATTGCCAGTGAGAGTGAAGCACGTGCGTATTTTTTCAACCTGCCGGGTTTTGCTAACATCTTTGCCTTTGCTATTGATAGCCGAAACCATAACGTCCCGACCTTTAATGACAGCACCTTTTTCAACCATAGTTTGCAGGTTATCGGTTTTTTGCGATAGTTCTTCAAGTTTTTTTTGCGACTCGTTCGCCCGTTGTTTTATCTGGGTATTCTCGGCCTTTAATTGCTGGTTTAAATTATTTAATGAGTCTATTTGGGTTACATAACCTCTTAACAAAGAGCGTAACGAGCCTAATTCCTGTTCGTACTCTTTAATTTTGGCACGGTTTGATGCATCCGTACGTTTAATTTTATCCAGCAATAAATCAATTTTTTGCTTTTCACGGTTAAGTTGGGCGTTAATGGTATCGTTGCTTGTCCGTAGTTCGGCATATTCCGATCGTAATTGCAGCAACTCGTTGGTTACCTGTTCTTTCTCCGAAGTAACCATACTGATGGTTTCTTTTCCTTTATTCCATACCGAATAAAGTATGCCTAAACACACAATTAATGCCACGGCAAGAATAATTGTTACAACTTTTAAAACCTTAGCCGTGTTATTGCCCGCATTGTTGTTATTATTGTTTGTTGGCGATCCGGATGCTCCCGGCATGGGCTTTTCCAACGAAGGGCCATTATTTCCAGTCATGATATTTTATTTTTAGTTATTATTATTCGATGTTAATTGACGGAATATATCTTCCAAATGTTTCTCTTGTTGTTGTAAAGATACAATGGTTAAATTATTATCCACTGCAAATTTAAAAATTAATGGACGAATATCATCTATTATTTTGCTTTGCAGTAAAAAACTATTTGTTGTTAAATTTTCAACATTTTCGATAAAGCTAACATTGTTAAATATTTCCTTGTTTATTCGTTCAACAAATTCCACGTTAACAATTTGCTTTGTCGTTTGCAGTTTTAATAATTCAATTGGTTCGTTAGCAACAATAGCGCCTTTATTTATAATAACTACCCTGTTACAAATGGCTTCGACCTCCTGCATGATGTGGGTTGAAAGCATAACTGTTTTTTCATGCCCGATTTCCTTTATCAGATTGCGGATTTCGACAATCTGGTTGGGGTCGAGCCCTGTTGTGGGTTCGTCAAGTATCAGCACCTCCGGATCGTGCAACAAGGTTTGTGCCAATCCCACCCTTTGTCGGAAGCCTTTTGACAGTTGCCCTATCTTTTTTTTACGTTCGGGTGTAATTCCAGTCATATCAATAACATTGCTTACCCGTTTGGCAATGTTTTTCAGTTTATAAACCGAAGCAATCATATGCAAATATTCCTGCACATACATATCCAAATAAAGTGGGTTATGTTCAGGTAGATAGCCTGTAATACGGCGCACCTCCAACGACTGGGTTTCGACATCCATTTCATTTATAAATGCGCGGCCTTGTGTAGGGGAAATTAAGCCTACCAGAATTTTCATCATGGTTGATTTTCCAGCGCCGTTAGGTCCTAAAAACCCAATAACCTGCCCTTGTTCAACACAGAAACTAACTCCTTTAAGTACTTTTTGTTCTCTGTAGTACTTAACCACTGAATCGACTAAAATTGACATTGTTGCATAATTGTCTTTCTGCAAAGATAAGCAATTCATAGTTATAAACACGAAACGTAACGAATTTGTCTGCTAATCATGGCGGAATTATTATTCAGTATTGATATATTGCATATTGGGAGATAGAAAAGAAATCTTTAAAAACAAAGACAACTCCATCGGAACAAGATTCTTGGTCTCCAATGATTATCTTTGTAAAAAGACCAATTCACCTGGCTTACAAAAAACGGTGGAGTTTGGAAGAATATCATAAAAACATCAAACAAAATGCTTCTATAGTAAGTTCTCCGGATCGTTCTGCCAGAGGACAAAGCAATCATTTATTTATTTGCCTCGATTTTTACATTCGTCAAATTAGAGAAAATCAAATTGTCAAAGTACTTAAATCATTTTGCAGTAAAGTTAAAATATATGAAACTGCTCTTATAATAGCTTTGTGTGAATTAAATTTAATTATAGAAAACTTATAATCGCCAAAATGAAATGTCTATTTTTTTATAACTTTATTAAATATTTCTGGGCTATACGGTTTTGATTGGCGCCCATTAATAGGCAGCCTCAAGTTTAAACGAAAAACCCCGAAGCAAATCCGGGGCTTTTAAAATACGTTTAAAAAGCTTTTAAAAAGCCTTTAAACACTCAGGGCAACCGCACTAAAAAATATCATCAATATAATATTATGATAATATGTGAGTTATAAAAATGATATTTCTAATATTATTTACCCAAACAAAATGAATCAAATTACAATATTTTTACAATCATATATTTATAAAATAAATGAAATTTTGGCGCGGTTGCCCTGAAATAAAGATCTTTTGACGCATTCCTTTGGATTTAATTCGTACTTTTGTTATTTAAAATAATTTGCCTGTGGACGATACTATCATAAAAATACTGGAAAAGAGAGAAATTAAACCAACATCTATCCGAATCTTGGTTTTGAAAGCAATGCAAGAATTTAACAGAGCTTTTAGTTTAGGTGATTTGGAGAACAAGTTGGTTAGTGTGGATAAATCAACGATTTTCCGCACTATACATCTTTTCCATGAAAAACAATTGATACATAATTTTGACGATGGTTCCGGATCGGTAAAATATTCTATATGTAAGGATGACTGCAATTGCGAAGTAGATGATTTGCACGTACATTTTTACTGCAATTATTGTAAGAATGCTTTTTGTTTGGAGAATGTCATTATCCCGAAATTCGACTTACCCGACAATATGCAAATAGAAAGTGCAAATTTTGTAATTAAAGGCTATTGTGGTAAATGTAATAAAATTGCAACTTAGTTGCATGTTATTTTTTGTATCTTTGCGATGCAAAAAATAATTTTAGTGAAACGAATAATTTCCATATCACTTATTGCAATATCCACATTGGTTTTATTGCTATTTATAATTCTCCCTCATCATCATGAAGGGGGTGTGTGTATTATTATGGAATATTGCGAGCAAGATAATGCCATTAATGACGAACATACACATCATAGCGGTGCAACAAATGGACGGCATAGCGAATCTTGTATAGCTGAATCAGACTTTATTCTACCTTACTTTAACGATGAAATAAAGTGCAAGGTTTTTTCTTGCAAAGGTTATAATCATAATCACATATATTTATTCTCTGTATATTTTCTTGTTGCGGATTTCTTTAATTTCGACATAGATGATTCTTTTACGGGAATTGGCTATGGCGAATACATATCTTTCCACAAATCTGCGGAAGCTAACCAATTTCACGGTTTACGCGCCCCTCCTATTACATTATCCTAGTATATTGACTTTTTAAAGTCGATATAATTTGTGTGTATATATCAAATATAAGCTGATGCATAGTGATATTATGTTTGTATTAACAGGCATAAATTAGGGTAATCAAATAAATATCAACATATATTGTTTTGAAAACAAGGAAAGTTTCAAGTGTTATTTTACTATTCCTTTCAGTTTTTCTTCTTTCGGTATACAATGCTTATGCCGATAACAACGAAATTCAAACTGAAACAGATAGTATCCCTGCAACGTCGCCAAAGTTCCCATATAAACAACTCATTGTTCCGGTAGCTTTAATGACCTATGGAACAATAGAAGTTACGCTTGCGCCTAAAAGCCGTTTGTTAAACTACACCATAGGCCACGAAATAATCAATCACCAACCTGAAAAATTTCAGGTAGATGATATTGCACAATATATTCCTGCAGCAAGTGTATATGCTTTGAACTTATTCGGGGTAAAAGGTAAACACAATTTCAAGGATAGGACTATCATTCTGGAAATGTCCACAATTTTTATGGCAACATCTGTTAATGCTATAAAATATATTATAAAAGTGGAAAGACCGTATAAATCGTCCCGAAATTCATTTCTTTCAGGTCATACGGCTGTCGCTTTTACGGGCGTCAAATTTTTATGATAGGAGTATAAAAATGTTTCGATATGATACGGCATAGCCGGATATGCTATTACTACCGGAATTGGGGCTTTCAGAATGTATAATAACAAACATTGGTTTGGTGATGTGGCTTTTGGTGCAGATAGCGGACTTTCTTTTTCAGTTCAACTTTAAAATAATAAAAAAATGAAGACGTACATAACAAGTATATTTATTGTAATAACAGTATTATTAACCGGATGCTATTCCGGGCAAAAAAACAACAATCATTCATCAGGAGATAAGCATGAGCATTTTGATGGAGACAGACATGACCATTCAAAAGAAGCAGAGCATGATCATTCGGATGATGATGGACACAACCATTCAAATGATGGATATAATCATTCGGATGACGGCAGGCATAATCATGGAAAAGAGGATGCCGGGCATAGTGATGAAATTTTGTTTACAAAAGAACAGGCAAAATTAGTTGGATTGACTACCGAGACAGTATCTTCTGGTATATTTCAACAAGTAATAAAAACAAGTGGACAGATTCAGGCATCACAGGGCGATGAAGTTGTTATTGTGGCAACATCAAACGGGATTGTATCGTTTACCAATCCTTCAGTTGCAGACGGTAGTTCTATCGGTACAGGTCAGTCCATTGTTACTATATCCGCAAAGAGGTTATTGGAAGGCGACCCTGCAATAAAAGCCAAGATTGAATACGAAACCGCCCTCAAGGAATATCAACGTGCAGAAAGCCTTATCAAAGACCAGATTATATCTGCGAAAGATTTTGAACAGGCTAAACTGCGTTATGAAACAACTAAAACAGCTTATCAGGCACAGGCTCCTAATATTACGATGAGCGGTGTGAGTGTTACCTCTCCTATCAGCGGATATATAAAAAACAGATTGGTAGCACAAGGTGAATATGTATCGGTTGGACAACCGATTGCAACTGTTTCTCAAAACAAACGTTTACAATTACGGGCAGAAGTATCCGAAAACCACTACAAAGCGCTTAAAAGTATAAACAGCGCCAATTTCAAGCCTGCGTATGATAATGTGGTTTACAAACTTTCCGACTTAAACGGTCGCTTGTTGTCATTTGGAAAAGCATCAGGGCAACAGTCGTTTTATATTCCGGTAACATTTGAATTTGACAATGTTGGAGATATTATTCCCGGCTCTTTTACGGAGGTCTTTTTATTGGCAAATACTCAAAATAATGTGATTTCAGTTCCTATATCATCCGTAACAGAAGAACAAGGGCTGAATTTTGTCTATTTACAGCTGGACAAAGAGGGATATAAAAAACAGGAAGTAAATCTTGGTCAAAATAATGGAGAAAGAGTACAAATCCTGTCAGGATTAAATATAGGAGATAAAGTAGTAACCAAAGGCGTATATCAGGTAAAATTGGCTGCAATTTCATCTGTTATGCCCGAAGGTCATAGTCATTAATCTTAAATCATGACAGTTATGCTGAATAAGATAATAAAATTCTCGCTAAACAACCGCATGGTTGTTTTACTTGTTTCCATATTATTAATGATAGCAGGTACTTATACTGCTACAAACATGGAAGTCGATGTATTTCCCGACCTGAATGCTCCGACTGTCGTCGTAATGACGGAAGCTACGGGTATGGCTCCTGAAGAAGTGGAGCGTCTGGTAACTTTTCCTGTGGAAACAGCTTTGAACGGAGCAACAGATGTACGTCGTGTTCGTTCATCTTCTACAACCGGGTTTTCTATCGTTTGGGTGGAATTTAACTGGGGAACGGATATTTACCGTGCCCGGCAAATTGTATCGGAAAAACTGGCTGTAGTTAAAGATGCGTTGCCCTCTAATGTAGGTAATCCGACATTGGGGCCACAGTCATCTATTTTGGGAGAGTTAATGATTGTCGGGCTTACTTCCGATACAACATCATTACAGGATCTACGGACTTTAGCCGATTGGACAATACGCCCACGCTTACTTTCAACAGGAGGTGTTGCACAGGTTACCGTATTGGGCGGAGAAATCAAAGAGTATCAGATTTTGCTTAACCCTGAAAAAATGAAACACTACGGAATCGGACTGGATGAAGTGGTAACCGCAGTACAAAATATGAATCAGAATGCCGCTGGAGGTGTATTATATGAATACGGGAACGAATACATTATCCGTGGTGTCCTTTCTACAAACAAGATTTCGGCGTTAGGAAAAGCCGTTATTAAAACGATAAATGACGTTCCTGTTCTGATAGAAAATATAGCCGATGTACACATAGGGAATAAAGCGCCGAAACTGGGAATTGCGTCAAATAACAGTAAACCTGCGGTATTAATAACGATAACCAAACAACCTGCCACCAGTACGTTGGACTTGACAGACAAACTGGATATTTCTTTGGCTGAATTACAGCAATCACTCCCTGTAGACGTGAAAATCTCAACTGATATTTTCCGTCAGGCCCGTTTTATTGATAATTCCATTAGCAATGTACAAAAATCCTTGTATGAAGGAGGAATATTTGTTGTCATTGTGTTGGTTATCTTTTTGATGAATGTACGGACAACCGTTATTTCTCTTGTAACTATACCTCTTTCATTGCTTTGTTCCATTCTTGCACTCAAACTTATGGGATTAACCATTAACACGATGAGTTTAGGGGGGATGGCTATTGCTATTGGTTCTTTAGTGGATGATGCTATTGTAGATGTCGAAAACGTATTTAAACGATTAAGGGAAAACAGACAAAAGCCAAAAGAGGAACAAAAAACAGTGATGACTGTCGTCTTTGAGGCATCTAAAGAAGTTCGTATGCCTATTCTTAATTCAACACTTATCATTATCGCAAGTTTTGTTCCCCTGTTTTTCCTTTCAGGAATGGAAGGGCGTATGCTTGCGCCGCTTGGTGTGGCATTTATTGTAGCATTGGTAGCATCAACACTTGTAGCATTAGCACTTACGCCTGTTTTATGTAGTTACCTGTTAGGTAAACCCAGAAAAAACGATAAGCCGGAAAAAGAGCCTTACGTGGTTCGAAAACTAAAAAGTATATATGAAAAAGCGTTGAAATGGGTACTAAACCATAAAAAATGGGTGCTTGGTACAACAGGTGCAGTTTTGGTTGTCACTATTATAATCTTTTTCTCGTTGGGACGTAGTTTTCTACCGTCTTTTAATGAAGGTTCTTTCACAATTAATGTCAGTACCCTTCCCGGTATTTCGTTGGAAGAATCGGATAAAATGGGACGGATTGCGGAAGAAATGCTGTTATCTATTCCCGAAATACAGACCGTAGGACGCAAGACTGGTCGTGCAGAACTGGACGAACATGCTTTAGGAGTAAATGTTTCGGAAATCGAAGCTCCGTTTGTACTCAGTAAACGCTCCAAAGATGAAGTATTAGCCGAAATACGTGAAAAACTAAAAGCATTGCCGGGTGTAAATATAGAAATAGGACAACCTATATCGCACCGTATAGACGCGATGCTATCTGGAACAAGAGCTAATATCGCTATTAAATTGTTTGGCATGGACTTGAATAAAATGTTTGCGATAGGTAATCAAATCAAGGCTTCAATCGAAGATATTGAGGGAATTGCCGATTTGAATGTGGAACAGCAGGTAGAACGTCCGCAACTTAAAATAGAGCCTAAGCGGGAAATATTGGCAAAATATGGTATAACATTACCTGAATTTGCCGAGATAGTTAATGTAATGTTGGCCGGAGAAGTTGTTTCTCAGGTTTACGAAGGGAATCAGTCATTCGATCTTACTCTGAAAGTAAATAACGAAAGCAGGAAAACTGCGGATAAAATCAAAAATCTGATAATTGATGCCAACGGGCGAAAAATCCCATTGAGCAATATTGCGGAAATAACTTCTTCGACAGGCCCTAACACCATTAATAGGGAAAACGTAATGCGTAAGATTGTCATATCAGCTAATGTCGCAGGGCGTGATTTAAGAGGGGTTGTCAATGATATTCAAAAAGTAGTAAATGATGAAATTACCCTGCCCGAAGGTTACCACATCGAATATGGAGGACAGTTTGAGAGTGAACAAGCTGCTTCACGTACATTACTTATTACTTCCATATTTTCCATACTGGTAATATTCCTACTTTTATTCAATCAATTCAAGAGTGTAACTCAATCGGTGGTGATAATGCTGAATCTCCCGTTAGCCCTGATTGGAGGGGTATTCACAATCTTTTTCACCGGAGGTGTTATCAGTATTCCGGCTATCATTGGTTTTATTTCGCTTTTTGGTATCGCAACACGTAACGGAATGTTGCTTATATCAAGGTATAACGACCGGCAACAAGAAGGATTTTCGGCATGGGAAAGTGTTATGCACGGTTCATTAGACCGTTTAAATCCTATTCTCATGACAGCATTAACCTCCGGGCTTGCACTGATACCACTTGCATTAGGGGGCGATCTGCCGGGCAATGAAATACAAAGCCCTATGGCGAAAGTGATTCTTGGCGGACTTTTAACCTCTACATTTTTGAATGGATTCATTATTCCGATTATGTATCTTCTGACAAGTAAAAAAGCTACTGCGGAAGTTTCAAAAGTTGAAGAAATAAACGAATAAACTGAAATAAAAATGAGAATAATCATAATAAGCATATTGGCAATACTAGTGAATATTCCGCTTTTTGCCCAGAATAATATTAATACCGTATTGACTTTGATAGAAGAAAACAATACGACATTAAAATCGCTTCGGGAAAGCGCCGAAGCTCAAAAGCTGGAAAACAAAACAGGCATAACCCTATCCAATCCCGAAGTTGGTTTTAATTACCTGTGGGGAAATCCGAACGATATAGGTAATCGTACTGATTTCAGCGTAATGCAAACATTTGACATTCCTACTGTTACCAGAATGAAAAGCAAGCTGGCTAATGGAAGAAACGATTTAGTGGAATGGCAATACAAATCGGACAGAATGAACGTATTGCTGGAAGCAAAACAATACTGCATAGAGTTGATATATTACAATGCTTTGAAAAAAGAATTGGGTATCCGATTACAACATGCCGAAATAATTGCAGCAGGATATAAGGAGCGCATGGACAAAGGGGATGCCAATATTTTGGAGTACAATAAAGTAAAACTCAATCTATTTACTATTCAAGGTGAAATATCCCGTATCGAAGTTGAGCGGAATACATTGTTATCCCAATTGAAAAGATTGAACAGAGGAATTGATATTTCACTTGAAGATTCGCAGTACAATCAACCGGAATTCCCCTTGAATTTTGATGAATGGTATGTGCAGGCAGAAGAAAAAAATCCTGTATTGGCGTATGTAAAACAAGAAATTGAGATAAGCAAGCGACAAGTGTCATTGAGTAAAGCTATGGGATTGCCCACGTTTTCAGCAGGCTATATGAGCGAGAAAGTAGTCGGACAACATTATCAGGGCATTTCTCTGGGAATATCAATCCCTTTATGGGAAAATAAAAATCGTGTAAAACAGGCAAAAGCCGCTGTCAGGGCTGCCGAATCACGGGAAACAGACACTAAACAACAATTCTATGGCCAGCTTCGGATTTTCTACAACAGAGCTTTAGGATTAAAAACGACTGCCGATAATTACCGCAAGTCGCTCGTGAATGTCAACAGCACGGATTTGTTGAAAAAAGCGCTTGATGCAGGCGAGATTTCCCTTCTGGATTATATTTTGGAAATGGGACTGTATTACGATACGGTAAACCAAACGTTGGAAGCCGAAAGAGACTATCAAAAGGCTTTTGCTGAATTATCAGCTGTAGAACTGTAAATTAAATGCCATGAAAAGGCATAGTAACAAAAATAATAGAAAGAATAAAATAAGCCCAAGAGCAAAAAAATGAATTGTGGGGATCAGTTTAATCGTTGGATTAATCTTGGGCTTATTATACTGGTATTAACTCGTAGTACATTTATGGAATAAAAAAGAAGAAGTTGTTCAAGTCGACTAGGATTCGTATATTTGATTAGTTAACAATTTAAATGTATCATGAATAACTTCAGTGCAAATTACAGAAAAATATTGGGGAGATTATAACAAATAGAGAAGAAAATGAATTTTCCGCATTCAATATGAAAGCCTCGTTTATCAGACATGGAATTAATAGGCATTGATTTGGCCGCGGAATATAATCTATGATTATTGATTCATAATATCATTTTTTTAGTGTCCTTGCGGAGACATTATCCTCAAGAATCGAGCGAAATATTTATAATGATAGGTGATGTAACTTATTCTATTTCAGAGAATATTTACGTAGGCGAAATATTGAAAAAGTCTGTTCAAACAAGTCATATTACATTGTCGATAACATGCCCGTTTAAGTAAGCACAATAAGTAGGGTTTGTTGTAAAAAAGGAGTTTTCAGGGAAACTTACGGGACCTCGCAGAAGCGAGGTCTATTGTGCTAGCGAAAAGATGTATAACTATAGCTACAAATTACATTCTGTATGCAATATAGATGGAGTTTTTTAGATATTGATTTAACGAAATCATCTGTGTATAACATTACTTATCTGAGGCATATCAAACAAAATCGCTATAATTTTACTATTCATGGCAACAAGGGCTATTTGAGTATAAATTACCAATTGGATTTATTTGAACAAAGCAATATTACTCTTGAGGTTCCTTTGTGCAATAATCAGTTAGGTTATGTAAATCAGAATTTTATTTTCGTAAAGCCGGAAAGCGGATTGAAACGCTATTTTCAAAGCTATGTGATCAGTTTATGACTCGTAAAAACTATGCCAAATCTATTGATGGATTTAAGAATAGAATACTCTCTAAAATAATGGCTTTAACTCTTATACTGTTGATTAACAAAATAACAAAAATATTTATAACTTGAAAACTTGTATTCCCTAAATGAACTACGGGTTTGCTAAAAGTATAAAGCAACCACCTATAACAACTAACCAAACGTATGAGGTAGATGAAATGAACGCTTTATTAAAGCTAAGAAAAACCATATCTGGGTTGTTTATGCACTTGATCGGAAAATTAAAAAGATAGTCAGCTATAATGTCAGATCAAAAACGAATAAAACGTTAAATGTAGTTTTGAAAACACTTCATTTATCTGAGTCTAAAAGAATTTACACAGATGGTCTAAAACAATATAAAACATTAATGGATCCTTCCATTCACAAAGTTACTCAATATGGAACAAATCATATTAAACGAAACAATTTAATTATTCGACACACATTAAACGTTTGTCAAAAAGGACAATATATTTCAGCAGGAGCATGATAATACTTTTGCAATATTAAAGATTTACTTTTAGGATTAATCTTAAAATGTTTAGAAGAAAAGCTAATTATCATAGGCTGTACTTTTTAAAATTTTGTTATTTTAAAAACCTGTTTAAATTTTGTTCAATAATAATTTTATAGATGCCATTTAGACCATTTCTTCGGAAACAATTTCTCGAATATAAAAAGCTAAAAAAACAATATCAAAAGGTATAACTTCATTGGCAAATAAAGGATTATGGCTATGTATCATAGTATTTTGAACAATTACTGAAAGCTGGCACGGACTGTATGTCCGCACCAGCCTTCAGAGTTTATATAAAAATTTGTGATACGTGACATCTGTTACTTGATACTTGATTTTTCCTGTATAAACTTTTCAAGCATATCAACCATTTCTGCCGAACCTACAATAAACGGTATACGTTGGTGTAGCTCCAACGGTTTTATCGACAGTACCCGCTCGTATCCGGTAGATGCCTTACCCCCCGATTGTTCGGACAGGAAAGCAATAGGGTTACATTCGTATAGTAACCTGAGTTTTCCATTGGGATTCGATACCGTTTCGGGGTATATGTATATTCCGCCTTTTAACATATTCCGGTGGAAATCGGCTACCAGGCTGCCAATATAACGCAGGGTATACGGGCGTTTGCTTGCTGGATCATCCTCTTGGCAATAACGGATATACTCTTTTATCCCTTCGGGGTAGTGGGCGAAGTTGCCCTGATTAGTCGAATAAATTTTCCCCTTTTTAGGTGTTTTCATATCCATGTTCGACAGGCAGAATTCGCCTATCGAAGGATCAAGCGTAAAACCGTGTACGCCTTTGCCTGTGGTGTATACCAACATTGTTGATGAACCGTAGATAATGTAACCGGCAGCCACTTGTTCATCCCCTGGCTGTAGAAAGTCTTCCAATGCAGGGTTTTCACCTCGGCGACTCAAGCGGCGGTAAATAGAAAAAATTGTACCAACCGATACATTTACATCAATGTTCGACGAACCGTCCAAAGGATCCATACATATTACATATCCCCCTTCTTTGGTATGCGGATTGGGCGAACAGACTATCTGCTCACTTTCTTCCGAGGCAATTCCACAACATTCTTCGCTGGCCAGCATCATTTCGGTAAATTCCTCATGTGCAAAAACATCCAGTTTTTTTTGATCTTCGCCCTGCACGTTTATATTGCCAATTGAGCCGAGAATGTCAACCAATCCGGCTTTACTTACTTTTTTATGCACTATTTTAGCGGCTACGCCCAAGTGGTGCATTAACCGGGTAAACTCGCCTTTTGCCTTCGGATACTCGACCTGGCGTTGCAAAATAAACTCCGATAATGTAATTAAATTCATAGCTTGAGTTGTAATAATTATAATTTTTTTTAAAAGTACTAAATTTCTATCAATTCAGCGCTTATAACCCGAAACTAAAGTATTCAATTATCTGCTAAATTTATCCTCAAATTGCTGTTTGGCGTGTATTTTGAAAGTATTATAAAAGAGGTAAAATTTTCGTTTTACCTCTTTTTACATATAGTAGTGTAAAAAATTTTACTATTATATTTAAAAATTATAAAATGTATTATATCTGCATATTATAAAAAACAAAATCGACAATATAAAATAGTCAATACTATAAAGGAAACAAGTTTTCTAAAATGATATAACCAGTTTAACCATAACATTACGTCCGGCTTGTGGGAAAAAACCGTTTTCGATATAATCGGGGCTTCCGTCGGCAAATACTGCCCGGTAAACCCATGCCGATGTTATGTATTGTTTATCGAAAATATTATTTATTAAACCCTGTATACCGATGTTTATCTCATATAGTTTGAATGAATAATCGATACGGAAATTGCTTACAAAATAAGCATCAAGCCTACGACTATCACTCGAAGTATTGTCGTAATACTGTTTCCCTACATATTTGCCTGTCAATAAAAACGACAGGTTTTTTACAGGCTTATAGCGTAACATGGCACTGCCTGTAACATCGGGCGAAAATGAAATGTTTGTTTCTCCTAAATTCTCAACCCGTTGTTCAGTCGGATTCCAGTCGTTCCCATTATCATATTGGTCGGTATATGCTGTAAAGTCTTTGATCTTATTGCGACTTAACGTAATATTAGTTTCAAACCGCAAGAGCTTGAAAATTTGTATGCCTCCTGTAATTTCAATACCGGCATGATAACTTTTCGGAACATTCTGCATAATAGTATAACCTACGCTGCTTAATTTACCTGTTGCAACCAATTGATCTTTATAATACATGTAGTACAGGTTAATGCCGAAGCTTGAGTTTTTACCGGTAAACTGATAAGCTATTTCGGTATCGTACATCGTTTCGGATTTGGGCATTTCATTCGATCTGTTAGCATCCTTGAAATTGGAGCGGGTGGGCTCGCGGTTGCCTATAGCTATCGAGGCATAAGCCGTGTGATTATCACTCAAGTCAAGAAACACCCCTGCCTTGGGATTAAAGAAATTGAAATAATGCGATTGGTCGAGCTTTGCCAAATCGTCGTCGTTGCCTTTAAGCGTATAACCGATATGGCGATACTGTATGTCGCCGAAAATGCTCAACAATTTGCTTACCTGCCAAGTAGCTTTTGTGTATATGTTGTAATCGTCTTTTGTACCATTATTTGTATACCATTTATTGCCATAGTCGGCGCCCATATTAGACCTTACCCACAGTACTTTTCCGTAATGGTCGCCATAATGCCGGTTTGCAGCGCCTCCGATAATCCATTGTAGTTTATCGTTGGTATAATTTGCCGAAAATGTCAGGCCGTAAAAATAGTTGTCCATCCATTTCTGGCGTATCAAATCACTTTTTTTAATAGTTTCATCGTTAATTTCAATGTTCGGTAAGCCATATTCAATTAATTTACGATTTAGCTTATATTCTTCGTAATATCCCAGGCCACGTGTAAGGTGTAAAGTTGCATGACCTGTCCAGCGTTGTGCCAATTTTTGGGCAAACTGAAGATGGTAATGTGTTTGTTCATAATTATCGGTCTGGTTGCCGTAATATTTTATATTGCCATCAGCATCGAGGTATTCGCCTGCCGGATTGTACCGCCGGTTTATGCCCGGTTTATATCCGGGAATGCCGGCTTCGTAATAAGGGTACTTAATATTATCGATAGCGTATCCGGGAACGCCGTTCCAGCTTAACCCGGTATGTTGCTCGCCGTAAAGTATCGAGAATTTAACAAATGTGTTTTCACCCTGCCAGGCAGCCACTCCATATATCGATTGGTGCTTGGCCGAGCTGCGTTCGATATATCCGTCGGACTGTACATTTGAGTAACGGGCATCGAACGAAAAACCTTTGCCGATATTGCCCGTACCGATGTTGATGTTATTGCGGAAAGTATTGTACATGCCTACTGATGAGCTTATTTCGGCATATGGTATTGTCGAGGGGCGATTGGTTTGCATATTTACGGTAGCGCCAAAAGCCGCCCCGCCATTTGTAGAAGTGCCAACACCTCGTTGAATTTGAATTGAACCAATTGATGATGCAAAGTCGGGCATGTTAACCCAGAATACCGCCTGCGATTCGGCGTCGTTTGCGGGTACTCCGTCGATGGTAACATTGGTGCGGTTGGCATCCGTTCCACGAATACGGAAAGATGTGTTACCCAGCCCTAAACCACTTTCGGACGAGATGACTACCGACGGCGACAACTCGATGATATAAGGGAGATCAGCCCCGATATTCGATTGTTTAATCTGTTCGCCAGTAACGGTGGTTTGGGCTACCGGAGTTTTTTTCGATGCGCGTGTGGCTGTGATAACAGCCTCATTAAGTTGAATGGTGTCTTGGGCAAAAGCCCCGATACTCGCCATGCATAGCACGACAGCTAATAGTACCTTTTTCATTGTACAAAGTTTTTACAATTGACAATTGTTCATGGCCGGTTGAATAATTCAACTGCAGAATAAGCAATTTTCAATTTTGAGTTTAACAATAAAAAAGGGGTAGTTGAAAATAAACTTTATGAGATATGCCTTAATGCTCTTTCCCTACGCCGGTACTAACCGAATCAGGTTTCGAGGGTATAATCTCAGCCTGCTTAATACAGGCACCCCTAAGAATTAATTTTGAATGAATTTCCGAAATTCGCCACAAATGTATAATTTTCTTTTCAATAATAGGGCAAATTAAATATAAAAATATGCTGATGCGCTAATTTGCCAATTTGCTAATGGTTAATAATGAGGTGTAAAGCGCTAATGTGTTAATTTGCTTATTTCCTCATTGGCACATTATCTCATTGCCTAATTCATAAATAGTCCTTATCTTTATACCTTTAATTGATGCGAGTATTATGAATCAATTTACTTACAGGGTAACTACATGAAAAAACAATAAAATATTAAATTATTGATACATAGCAACATAAATCTAATTATTGATATAAAAAATGAAGAATACTGGATTACCTGCGATGAACTCTCATAGCTCGGTTGTTTTGCTTATGGCTTACAATGACGTAAAAATTTGATTTAGTGTACTATTGCTAGGGTAAAGCTCGGAGTAATCTAGTGTAAAATATAATTTTATGCGGTTGCCCTAATTTACTTAAATGGTCGAAAGGATTTACTTTCTATTTCAAAAGTTATGAAGCTCATTATATCAGCATATTATAAAAATATAAAATCAACAATACTTATGTTTCTCAAAGTCCCTGTCTTGTTTGCGACATTGTTTTTTATTTTTTCCGAAACTTGTGATTTAAAGGCGCAATCGGACATCGATACCGTTGAAGTTACACGTTGCCTGCAAAAAAAATACAATTTTAAAAATCCAGTTGAAATTTTACAGCATATTAGTAGCGATGACGATGAGGTGTATGTATTCCGGATTGATGCTAAAGATACCAAGCTCCATAAGTATTTGAAAAATATTTACAAAAATCGATTCGGGAAAAAAAAGACCAATATATTTTCGTCGCAGTATGAAAAGTTTTTTATCCCCGAACATTTTTTGCACATATTTGTACCAGTTTTTAAGTATCAGGGCAATTATTATTTATATCAGCCCTGCGATTTTCTTTTCTCGTTTAAGCTTACCGACAGCTATTTTGCCCCTGCCTATATGGACGGCGCTTATGCTTACCCTATTGTTGCTTTTATTAAAGACCATGTAAACAGCATAAACGTAGCTACGGGTGTGCAACGTGGCGAGTACTCGATTGATTTGTTCGACGGTATCGGAAAAATTTACAGGCTGAAAATTGATGGAAAATTTGCAGGTTATTTTACACCGCTCGATAATTTGGGCGAATTGGGAATTATTGCTGAAGACTGTTACAACCAGGGCGCTATTTTTAGGAACAATTTTGAGTGGGAATAACTATATTTGTTGTACAGATAAACTTAATAAGTATTGAAAATTTTATATTTTTATAATATGCTGATATAATGAGCTTCATAACTTTTGAAATAGAAAATAAATCCTTTCGGTTATTTAGAGCCTATTTAAGTTTTATAAAATCAATTTACTACAACAAAAATACATATTTAAATAAATTTGAAAATAAATAAGATATCGAATTTTTACTACAAAGGGTTTAACGGTTTCCACAAAGGATACAAAGGTTCGAATATAACCGAATTTCTTTGTGAATATAGGGGTTGCTTTGTGTTCATTGTGGTAAAAATGTAAAATTTTAACAGGCTATTAATTGAAAGTGGAAAATGAAGGAATGGTATCAGAATAAGCCCTGCCCTATTGGAGGGGTTGGGAAGGCTTCATTACACTTCATGATTAACTATTAACGAATCATCAAATAAATAATAGTATGGAAACAGTTATTGATAAATTTTTACGCTATATTGCTATCGATACCCAATCGGATGATAGCAGCGAATCGCAGCCCAGCACGGCAAAACAGTTGAACCTGTCTAAGCTGCTGGTTAACGAGTTACAGCAAATGGGCATAACAGATACCTCTCTGGATGAATACGGATACATTATGGTAACTATCCCGGCCAATACCGATAAAAAGCTGCCCGTTATCGGGTTTATTGCCCACGTCGATACGGCGCCCGATATGTTGGGGGCTAATGTGAATCCGCAATTTGTAAAAAATTACGATGGCAACGATATTGTAATTAATAAGGGAAAAAACCTTGTACTTAATACCAAAGAATTTCCCGAACTGAAAGCCTACAAAGGGCAAACCATTATTACAACTGACGGCACTACTTTATTGGGAGCCGACGATAAAGCTGGTATTGCCGAAATTATGTGGGCTGCCGAGTATATAATAAATCATCCCGAAATTAAGCACGGTACAATTAAAATAGGTTTTACGCCCGATGAGGAAATCGGGCGCGGGGTTGATAAATTTGACGTTCAGCGGTTCGGGGCAGAGTATGCCTATACAATGGATGGCGGGGCTATCGGCGAACTGGAGTACGAAAATTTCAACGCGGCATCGGCAAAAGTAAGCGTGCAGGGACGCAACATACACCCTGGTTACGCCAAAGATAAAATGATTAATGCCATTTTGGTGGCTATGGAATTAAACGCCATGCTGCCGGTAAACCAACGTCCTGAATTTACCGAGGGCTATGACGGTTTTTTCCATGTAATCAAAATGAATGGTACGGTGGAGAATGCCGATGTCCAATACATTATTCGCGACCATAGCCGAGAAAAATTTGAGCAGAAAAAAGCATTTATAAAAAATTGTGTCGATTTTTTGAATAAGCGTTTTGGCGAAGGAACTTTAACGCTCGAAGTGAAAGACCAATACTATAACATGCGTGAAATGGTTGAACCTCACTACAGTATTGTGGATACCGCATTCAAGGCCATGGAAATGACAGGGATTAAGCCTTTAGTAAAGCCCATACGTGGGGGAACCGATGGTGCGCGTTTATCGTACATGGGGTTGCCCTGCCCCAATATTTTTGCAGGAGGGCATAACTTCCACGGAAAGTTCGAGTACGTTCCGGCAGAATCAATGGAAAAAGCCTGCCAGGTTATCCTGAATATTGTTAAGCTTTATGCCGAATAAATAAGTAGTCTGTAATCACACTAATACCGCACGATTGTATCACACGGTATTAGTGTGGTTAAATATAATGCCGCACGAAAAGATTCGCACGGTAGCGGGAGATAATTTTTTGTTATTATACTGAATACCAGTGAAATATCTTGTAAATCAATAAAAATAGATTATTTGCTCATTCAAGATAACAAAATAGTAATAGATGGGTACTAAGTAATTTAAAATATTTATTGTCGCATTTTTGTTTAATCTATTAATATTTCGTATATTTATCTTATAATAAATATATTATGAGGTTTGTGAGATTGTCAGAAGCAGAAAGATCAAAAGTTGAAACTTTATATAAAACCAGCCCT
>JAISFN010000161.1 GCA_031263585.1 Prevotellaceae bacterium
CTGTGCCTGTAACGGTGAATAGTCCCGCTTTGAACTGTTGCGTTTCAGTTCCCGGCTAATTACCGGTTTGTCCTTACCCGTAACAATACAAATCTCTTTTCGGCTACATCCCGCTTGCAGCATCCAAGAAATTGTCTACCTTTGTTCCTGGGTTAAATGTTTCTTTTTATTCATTATAACAATTATAATAAGACATCTTTCTTAAACTCAGTCATGGAATTACTCATAACTGAGTTTCTTTCTTACTTCAGTTGCATTTACTGATTGAACTTGCGAAATACTTTATTCGAGTTGTATTTTGGTGTTTTCACTAAAAACACGTAAATTCGTAAGTTATATTTTAAATTTATTTTACCGATATAATACAGAAGTTTACAGCACCATTTTCTTGACAAATATATAATTCAATAAAAAGTTATTGTGCGTTATTATTAGCAACTTACAATATATATTGTTTCGTATTTCGCTTATTTCAATCAATTTTTAAAATACTAATTTTAATTTACTCATAATCATCAATCTAAAATCTTATTGAATATAATGTCTATTTTATAATATGATACGAGAATTAGGAAAACAAAATTCGATTTTTAACACTTTCCTGGCACAAATGCGTGATGTTACAATACAAAAGGATCGCATGCGTTTTAGGCGAAATTTGGAACGCGTGGGTGAAATTTTTGCATATGAAATCAGTAAGGAATTAAGATACGAACAAGTGCGGGTACAAACTCCACTTGGAATAGCCGATATGCAAGTGCCTGTGGATAAAATAGTGTTAGGGGTTATTTTACGTGCCGGCCTGCCTTTACATCAGGGATTGTTAAATTATTTTGATAATGCCGAAAATGCATTTATTGCCGCTTACCGCAAATATGGTAAAAACAATAAGTTTACCATACAGTTCGAGTATGTTTCGTGCCCGTCAATTGAGAAAAAGGTATTGATTCTGGTAGACCCAATGATGGCGACCGGATCGTCGATGGAGTTGGCTTATCGGGCTTTGCTTGAAAAAGGAACTCCTGTACATACCCATATTGTAGCACCGATAGCCAGTAGAGACGGAATGGAATATGTACAACGTAATATGCCGATGAAAACAGTAACTTTATGGCTGGGGGCAATTGATGAGGAATTAACCGTAAAATCGTACATTGTCCCAGGACTAGGGGATGCCGGGGATTTGGCATATGGCGAAAAAGTTTGATATTTGTTTATCAATTTTTTCAGATTCAATTTTTTAAATTTAATTCCAACAATCGGCAAGTAAGCAAATCAATAAATAATCAGAAACATGGGCTTAGTTAAAGGGATATATACTTGTTTGATAAAGGTTCCGTTAAGCGTGCTATACGGTATAGGAGTGTATATCCGTAATAAACTGTATGATTGGAAAATATTCAAATCTGTCCATTTCGAGTTTCCTGTTATAAATATCGGAAATGTTATGGTTGGCGGTACTGGAAAAACGCCTCATGTCGAGTTTTTACTATCGTTCCTTACTTCAAAATATACGTCGGCGGTATTATCGCGGGGGTACAAACGCAAATCGAAGGGATTTCGCTATGTTGAATGTACCGATAATATTTACATGGCAGGCGATGAACCGTTACAAATAAAACAGAAATATCCGCACGTAACCGTCGCTGTTGATGCAAACAGGGCTGAGGGCATAAATAAGCTTATAAAAGATAACAACGCTATACAGCTTATTGTATTGGATGATGCTTTTCAGCATCGCAAAATTACGGTAGATCTAAATATTATTCTGGTTGATTATAACAAACCTGTATATACCGACCACTTTTTACCATGGGGACAGTTGCGCGATAATGAATCACAGTTGCGGCGTGCCGAAATTGTAATTATTACAAAATGCCCCGATGATATACAGCCTATCGATTTGCGGATGATGTCGAACATAAATGTACGCCCCTGTCAGCAATTATATTTTACAAGCTTGGAATATAGTGAAAAGGAACCGGTTTTTAATGACATTGATTTGCCCGATACACTTTTGGAAGGCGAAGGTACGGTTGTAGTAACAGGAATCGCCTCGCCTGCCGTGTTTTTGAATTATGTGAAAAAGTGTTTTGGAAAAATACGGCCCTTGTTGTATCCCGACCATCATAACTTTACAAAAGCCGATATCCAACAGATATGCAAGGAGGCTCAAAAGGCGGCTATTGTTTTAACAACTGAAAAAGACAGTATACGTTTAAGGCAATGGGGGAGCGATATACCTCCTGAAATCAAGGCTAAAATGTTTTATGTTCCCATAACAATTAAATTTTTAAAAGACGAAGATAAATTTATAGAACACATTTTTGATTATGTTAGGACAAATAAAAGTAACAGCCGACTTTATTAGGAGCAAAGTAAAGCAAATACCCGAAAATGCCATAATTTTGGGAACAGGTTTAGGCGGCTTGGTTACAAAAATTGATAATCCGTTGTCGATAGAATATTCAGATATTCCCAACTTTCCGGTATCGACAGTCGAGGGGCATTGCGGGCAGCTGATATTTGGCACGTTGGGCGGTAAGAACGTAATGGCTATGCAGGGGCGCATTCATTTTTACGAAGGATACGATATGAAACAAGTTACCTTTCCGGTAAGGATAATGCAACAGCTCGGCTTTAAACGCTTGTTCGTATCTAACGCCAGCGGGGGATTAAATCTCGATTACCAGATTGGCGATTTAATGATTATCCGTGATCATATTAACCTGATGCCTAATCCGTTG
Organism: Prevotellaceae bacterium; assembly: GCA_031263585.1. Lineage (GTDB taxonomy): Bacteria > Bacteroidota > Bacteroidia > Bacteroidales > UBA932 > JAISFN01. Next base: position 2,748 of record JAISFN010000161.1, read on the forward strand.
TTAGGAAGAAATGATGACCACTTGGGTGTTCGTTTTCCGGATATGAGCAAACCGTACGATTTACAATTGATTGAACTTGCCGAAAAAGTTGCTATGCAACAAAATATAAAACTGCATAAGGGGGTATATGTCGGTACAACAGGCCCCACATTCGAAACCCCTGCCGAGTATAAATATTTTCGTATAATTGGCGGCGATGTAGTGGGTATGTCCACAGTTCCCGAAGTAATCGTGGCGCGCCATGCAGGCATCCCGGTATTTGCCCTGTCGATAGTTACGGATATAGGTGTTGAGGGCAAAATTGTTGAAGTATCGCACGAGGAAGTGCAACGCGAAGGCGCAAAAGCCGAAGTAAAAATGACAGCGATTATTACAGAAATGTTGAAGCAGTTGAACTAAGTTTTTAAGAAATACAACACCCCTCTTTTCCGGTAAAAAAGAGGGGTGTTGTATTTCTTAAAAACTGATTATGCCTTTGTAAATATTATTTCTAATTTAAATATTGTATCTGTGGCGCTTAATGCAGTTTTTATTTGTTCTTTAGTAAAAGGTAATCCTTCAAACATTTCATCAGATAAGCTATCAATCAGAGTAGATAAAAATGTTTTATCAAGGCTCATAGTCAATTTATTACCAATAATAGTTGCATCATATTTAGTAAATATGCCTTCGAAAGTAGTTGTTACCGAAGTATCGTCAGCAATATATGTCCCACTAGCTAAAGTAGTGGACTCTTTTGTCACAACTATACTTCCATCACTTTTAAATTCAGTTACCGATTTTTCAACAAAAGGCAATTTATCTCCTAAAAAGGCTTTTATGAGTGGGGTTAACACAGCGGAGGAGCCCATAGCCCCGAGCGAGGGTGCATTAACATCCAGTTTTAAATCCGAATAACTCCATTTAGCTACAATACCTGTTTTTAAAGGAATAGGATCTTCGCCATTATCACTACATGAGGTTAAAGCTAATACCGGAATCAAAGCAAAAAATAGGAATAAAATTTTTAATTTTTTCATTTTAATAAACTTTTAATTTAACTTAATATCCAAATTATATGCAAATATACAATAATAAAAATTGTTCGTAAATTAATTTATTATTGCTGTATATTATAACACATTTACCAATAGAGTAGATGCAAATTTTGTGCAAAAAGCTGCATGCCTGATTGTTTTTCAATGTTGTTGGTTTTAAGCTGTTTTTAATTGAAAGGATTGTGGGGTAATTTGTTTTTCGTAATTTTGAACTCACATTGCATATATTTGTTTTGAAGTATTAAACAATATGTCGAATAAGAATTTAAAAATAATAATAGCAGGTAGCAAGTATCAAGACTTTTTAATGTAATAATTTGTTGATGATTAATAGCAAACATTAATTTGCTGATTTACTTATTTGTTTATACATTTATTAGCACATTGGCTAATTATCATATTAAAAAATTTTGCTACTTGATTCTAAAATCTATTATAAATTGTACAACATGAAATTATGTAGTTATAAGCAGATAATATGTATCATATCCTCTGTATTTACTTTATCATCATGTGATTATTCTCCAAAATCGTTTCCTGATAAATTTATTGTCGATTATGAACTAGCTATCCCTATCGCCGATACGGTGATAACTTTTATGGATATTGCCTTTCCATCTGAATTGTCATCGGTTATCGATGATGACGAAGAAGTGCTGGCGAGTGCTGTGTTCGGGCCTTATGAATTATCCTATCCTTTTTATGTTGCCGATTTTACACAGGAGGGACAGGTTATCGACTGGGTTGAGCCGAAAGCCATTATAAACAGCAGTTTTTTAGATAAAACGGATTTCAGAATCAGTTTTTACATGGATAATGAAAACGGGTATTCATACACCTTAGGCAAAGACATGAACCTGGTTACAGGAGATAATGTGTTGTTCGGCAATAAGGAGTCGCGTGTAGATTTTAATACTTACGACGAATTGAGAGGTATAAATAAGGTCAGGATGGTTATAATACTTACGGTTAATGACGATTTGACGATGAAGGATCTTAAAAACAGCAGGTCTCATGTTAAGGTAGGGGTCAAGTTTAAAATGAAAATGGGCTTTTTAATTTAATTAATGAATATCTTTATAATTACACAAATTATTCTTTATGACTGAAAATATGCTTATGCCTTTCTTAAATTACGTAGCTGAATTTCGTGATGAGGTTATCTATAAGTTTGGATATAAAGAATACCATGATATGAAGGGCGTAATTTTCCGCCAATGTGCTTATCAGCGACCATGCTCTGGATTACAAAGGCTGTCATTCATTACTGGTAGAACGCATTTTATTGATGACAGATGTTTCGAGGTATTGGTTTATAAGCATATCCGTAATAGAGGGGATTAGTATCGTCAAAGTGTGGTACTCGTTAAATCTTATTATAGAATCATACCGAAACGTCGTCATTATGCTTCATTGGAAGTAGGTGAGTTCCGGACTTATGCAGGAAAAAAGAAAAATAAAGTCTGGTTGATTTATGCATACGACAGGGAAACGGCTGAGATTTATCCTTTGTTTGGGGTAAACAAGACTTAAAATCAGTCGGGAAATTGCGAAAAAACTTCTGTGGCAGGAGTTGGTTATGATGGTATCCGTACTGATAATTGGGAAAGCTTTATCATTTCATTTCAGTCAGATAATCATATAATTAGAAAGAGGCGCACGGAGGGTATGGAGAGAAATAACTGACTCTTGAGACATCGTATCAGACGCGTTTTCAGAAAAACTTGCTATTTCTCCAAAATAATACGTAAATATTTAAAAGTATTTAATTTAGTTTTATTTTATATTAACTTTGAATATATAAGGTAAATAGCATACTTTTTAAATCAACATTTAAAAATCAATTTGGCTATATATCCGGATAATCATTATTTAATTTTAATGGGTTATGAAAAAGATTTTATTATTAGCGCTATTGTTCTGTAATTATACTTTGTTAGCGCAACCCAATATGACTTTATATCAAATGCATGATATTACACAATCGAATATCCTTAATCCGGCGGTTCCCATTTCGTGCGGATGGGTTGTCGGCTTTCCGGGGCTAGGCAGTATCTCTGTCGGGGCAAGCACGCCTGTTTCGTATAATGATTTAGGCCCCGGTAACGATACGTTGGATGTAAATAATGTATTGTCAAAAATCCGTAATAAAAATATGCTGACAACAAGTGCAGCAGTTAACTTGATAACAATTGGTTACCGTTCCGAACGTACATTTTACCAGTTTACGGTTAACGAACGCTTCTCGCAGGTATCGAGCGCCCCAAAAGACCCTGTCGAAATGTTGTTGAAAGGAAATGCCATGTATGTCGGTAAAACGATAAAAGCCTCACCATCGGTAAATGCTATATATTATCGCGAATATGCTTTTAATATTGCCCGCGAACTGAATCCAACGCTGTGGGTAGGCGCGCGCGCTAAATTGTTATTCGGTCGGATGAGCCTGAAAATGGCGCGTAATATAGCCGAATTTTATACCGATCCGGGAACATATGATTTAAGCCTGACAACCGATTTGTTGATGAAAACATCTATACCCGGCGAGGTGATTATAGATCCGTATACCGGAAAAATAAGTGATTTTGAAGTGAATATTAAGGCAGGTGATTTATCGTTTAATACATCCAATATTGGTGCAGGTATCGATTTGGGATTAGTTAAAGATTTTGAAAATGGAATGCAACTATCGACAAGTTTACTGAATTTGGGGTTTATAAATTGGAATAAAAACTTGCATACATTCAGCCAGAAGGGAACTTTAAAGTTTACCGGCCCGTTTTCCCGTACAAATGAACTGGATGCCCTGGTTGATACGGTAAAGTCATTTTTACATTTAGATTATACTGAAGAATCGTATGCTCAACTATTATCACCGATGCTGATGGCCGGAATAAATTATCCGGTAAATGATTTTTTGCGCTTGGGTATTACAGGTATGGCCGAATTTCAATCGGGAGCATTACCGTGGGCAATTACGGCTATCGGGTTTACCCAAGGTCTACCCATTGTCGATTTAGGATTGTCATATACGGTTACTCCATCGTCTTTTTTTAATCTGGGAGTAGGTATAGGAGCACATTTGGGCCCGGTGGATATACATTTTTTGGCCGATAACATAATGGCGGTATTTAAACCTTTCGATGCCAAGTATGCTACGGTACAGCTCGGCATTAGTTTCAGGTTCGGTTGTGGAGACGGAGGTGAAGGTCGGCGCGATACACCTAAGGAAATACCTTGCCCCGCATATAATCAGTACCGCAAATAAACAAAAAGATGTTGTATCAAAAGTAAATTGAAACGATGTCTCTTTTAGCTATTAAATTGTATTAAAAATAGATATAAAAATGAAAAAATTATTGTTATTTGTTATTTTATGCTCGTCTTGCCTTGTACTGTCATCGTGCAGTAATGATGATGTTGTTCTCGATTATGCACAGGATCTTTCCGGTACGTATAAAGGAAACATAATTGTAAGTGTACCGGATGTAGGGGAGACTACCGAATTGCAGAAGATTATTTTGGAGTACATGTCATACAATAAGATGAGTGTGACATTAAATAATTTTTCATTTCCAGTAGGCGACGAGTCTGTTAAGCTGGGAAGTATCAAAGTGGAAAATATTACTACGCAAAATTCGGCGGGTAATTTAATATACCTTGTACCTACTACTGTTGATATCGAATTAGATATGATTGGAACAGTAAATGTTACCGTAGGCGGAACAATTGTCGGCAAGTTTATGGAACTGGACATTGCTGTTACCGGAACACCGGTGGGCGATGTAAGTGTTGAATTTATCGGTAGCAAAATGGAGGTTGACAATGAAAATACCGAATCAAAAATAATTTCGATGGTGTTTGAAGAAGCTGTTGTAACAGGGCAACCTGTTATCAATGGCACAAGCATTCTATTTTTTGTGAGTGATGCTGCAACAGATGAGGATTTAATGGCTTTAACACCTGTTATAACCGTATCGGAAGGAGCAACGGTTTATCCACAAAGCGGTGTTCCGCAGGATTTTTCAAAAGGATATGTACGATATACGGTTGTTGCAGAGGATGGCATCCATAAAACGATATATACTGTTATATCTCAAGCCCGTTACGATTTTGATAATTGGATTGACGTTGAATACACATATAGCAGTATGATAATTTCTTGTCAAGAAACTACTGGCTGGGCGTCATCAAATGCCGGTATACCATTGATCAAACTTTTTATTAATACTTTTGAAGGGATACCTGTAACAGCTAGTGATGATGCTCACGGAGGACAGAAGGCTGCTAAACTTGAAACATTTAATACATCGGGAACTTTGCTTGTACCTTATATAACACCAAGTTCCCTATTTTTAGGAAGTTTTAAATTGAATATTTTCAACCATTTGAAAAGTACAATGTTTGGTGTTCCTTACGATAAAGAGCCGGTTGCCTTTAAGGGCTGGTACAAATATTTGCCTGGCGATGTATATTATGTGGCAAACCCGAGAAGATCGAGTGAAGCTACTCCCGATGAAAATATGATTGACAGTTGCTCAATTGTAGCAGTATTGTACGAAGTTACAAATATGGAGAATGATTTCCTTACTGGAGCTGATTTACACACATCGGACAAAGTAGTAATGCGAGCTATGTTGGAAAATGGAAGTAAAAGAGAAGAATGGACACAATTTGACATGGATTTTGTTCTGGTTGAAGGAAGAACTTATGACCCTCTGAAGTTGTATAAACTGGCCATAGTTTGTTCATCGAGCCGGAATGGAGATAAATTCTGCGGAGCTCCGGGGAGTGTACTTATTGTGGATGATTTTGAAATTGTATCGAAGTAAAGAATCAATACAAAAGTTTTGAAAAGAGATAGGGGATACCCTTATCTCTTTTTTGTTGGTATGGAAGGAAATTACATCGTTGTTCCTTAAAATTAGTATAAATATTTATATATCAATAAAATAATATCAAAAATGTTTGATAGCTATAACAAGAAAGTGTAATTTTGGGCAATAAATCCTGTAAATGAGTCATGATAAAACCACGGAAAAAAGAGAATCGGAAGAGTTTGTTTTTGACATGGACGACATGTTGGATAACAAGCTTCCACTTTATTTGCTGGCCAATAAAATAGACTGGCAACATTTCGAGACAGCCTTTATTCCACTCTACAGTAAAGATAAAGGCATGCCCGCCAAACCGATCCGGTTAATGTTTGCTTGTTGTTAATCAAGCATATCCGGAATTTATCGGATAAAAGCGTGGTTGAACAATGAAGTGAAAATATTTATCACCAATACTTTTATGGTTATCAAGAATTTAATCCCGGAGCTTCCTGTGAAGCCTCTGAACTGGTAGATTTCCGTCATCGTGTTGGCAAGGAGGAAATAGGGTTAATATTCGCGGAAAGCATCCGCGTTCACGGGGACGATGGCAAGGAGAATGGCGAGATCGCCGACACGACCGTTCAAGAGAAGAATACCACTTATCCAGCCGATGATAAACTGCACCGCAAGATCATATCCCAGTACAAGAAAATGGCAGAAAGAGAAGGGACAGAATTTTGTCAGGGCTATACCCGCGTCTTGAAAAAACTGGGCGTGAACCAGCGCTTTCGCAATTATCCGCGAAACAGGAAAAAGGCCCGGCAAGCGGACAGGAAAGTGAAAAAGATAGCCGGTCGCCTGATGTGACAACTTGACAGGAAATTGCCGAAAGTATCGCTGTGCCGACTAAAATTAGCTCTTTATTACCATGTATTATCACAAAAACGAGACGATAAACACAAGATATACAGCCTTGAAAAACCGAAAGTTGAATGTATTTCGAAAGGAACGTAAAAAAATATGAATTCGGGAACAAGGCAGTCTCGCTTTACACCGAGAATATCGGGGCATCGTTGGGACGTTAAGTTTTCGCAAGCCGTACGGCGAGCATACACTTTCACAAATACTTGAACAACACAAGCGCTTAACCGGTATAACAGCAAAACGGTCATAGGCGACCGTGGTTGCCGTGGAGGGACAGAGATTAACGGGATAAGGGTTCAAATAACTAAACCATTCAATGATAAAATACTAATCAAGTACAGGTAGCGGAAGATCCGGATGGCTTTTCGTCGACGGGCGGCTATTGAACCAGTTATCGGGTATGTTAAATCCGACCATCGATTAAACCGTAATTTCTGCAAGGGTCTCTTTGGTGACGACATCAACGTGTTATTGGCACGTCGCGACCTTCAACTTCAAAAAGAAAATGAACAAGTGGAAACGCTCGTTGTCTTTCAGGTTTCTGAGGATTGTGTGACCTAAAAACATATATTCTAGATCCATTTCAATTAACCGTCCCCTAATCTGGCTTTTTAAGGAACGACTAGGTAATTTATGATTTTATATTTTAATATATTGATAATATGATAAATAATAGCAACATTTGTGTAAATATTTACTGGGCTTTATATAAATTGGGAATTATAATGTTGAAAAGAAACATAACGGTTTTTGAATCAATATTTATTTCTTCTTTTTTCGTTTTTTCGATAGTACCTGTTCATAAAAATCGACATACGCCTGTATGTATTCACCGGACTGCTGATACTCCAAAAAGAGCTTGTCGGTTTCGTCAATGTACTGCTTAAAATCGGCATTTATTTCGCTGCTTCCAGCAATTACTCCATCGGCATAACTAATACATAACTTCATCAAATTTACATAATTCGGAGTCGAAAGTAATTCCAGATCTTTTGTTTTAAGACCATCGTAAACAACATTCTTTTTGAAATCATCGCTAAACGATTCTTCAAACCCGTCATTATAAATCGATAGAATCACTTTTGTGTTTGCATACAAGGGATCGTCTTTATATGATTTTTTCAGGTATAACGCTATCAGGCATGAGAACCATCCGTGGCAGTGCACGATATTGGGAGACCACCGTAGTTTACGAACGGTTTCGAGCACACCCCGGGCGAAAAAAACCGACCGTTCATCGTTATCGTCAAAAAACACGCCATCATCATTACGGTATAAATTTTTACGCTGGAAATAATCATCATTGTCGATAAAGTAAATTTGCATCCGAGCCGATGAAATGGAGGCAACCTTAATGATAAGGGGATGGTCGGTATCGTTAATAATAAGATTCATCCCCGATAAACGAATCACTTCGTGTAATTGGTTGCGCCGTTCGTTTACATGCCCATACCGGGGCATAAATGTGCGTATTTCATATCCTAAGTCTTGAATACCTTGTGGTAATTCTCTTCCGATAATTGAAATAGGAGTTTTCGGCAAGTAGGGGATAATTTCCGAACACACAAAAAGTACTCGAGTATTTTCCATGAAGAATGTATGATAAGATCATTAAAAACTTGTATAAAGATAATAATAAAAATTAAACTTTTCAAAAAGAAAATCAAATTTAATTGTACATGTCTAATTATAAATAAATTAATTTGCTTTGTGCAGTTTTTATAGTCGATTTCAAGCTTGGTTATAAATAGTGAAGAATACTCAATTAGAGCATATATATCGTCATTAATGTTGCGTTGTTTTTGATAATACTTACTGTAACTAAATAATAATAAATAAGATATATACATTCTTTTGATTTCAATTCACGGTATTTTCGAAGAAAAAGTTGTGAATAAAGGGAAGTTTGTTTTTGCACAGTTGGTGTCTTTTGTGTACCGGTATGAATTCGATAAGTGTGTTTCCCGCTACAATGGGGATTATAAAGTTTAGGATTTTAGCTGTTGGAACCCATTTTTGACTATGATTTTTGGTCAATTGACCCATCGTGAAAGTACCTGCGGCATCATCACCTGTTTAAAAGCCCATCAAAACAAGGTTTACCATCTGGGTATTGCTAAAGTAGTTTCGCATTCGACCCTGACAAGGGCCAATGAAAACAGGGACGGGCGTATTTATTCCAATTTTGCAGCTTATCTGATCAAACTGGTCAGGCCACTTTATTGCCATGACAATGATTTTGACCTTGATCTGGACAATGCTATTTTTGCGCTGGATTCAAGCACCATTGACTTATGTCTCTCGGTGTTCAAGTGGGCAAAGTTCCGAAAAGCAAAAGGTGCGGTAAACCTTCACACCTTGCTTGACTTGAAGACCGACATTCCAGTTTTTATCCATATCAGTTATGGCAAGATTCACGATATCAATACCTTGTATATAATAGAATTTAAAAATGGCGCTTATTACGTGATGGACAAGGGCTACATCGACTTTGCCCGTTTTTATTAAGATTGCCCTTTCCGGAGCATTCTTCGTAACCAGGGCAAAAGCCAACCTGAGTTTCAGGCGATTTTATTCATCAAAGCTTGAAAAAGCAACCGGCATTAATGTGACCGGACAATAAAACTGACAAGGTATAAAAGTTCAAAATTATATCCCTGTTCCCTTCGTTTTATGATGTCAACAACAAGCGGGTACTGGTTTTTATAACCAACAATTTTGAAGTTGGAGCACTGACTATTGCTTTGCTTTACAAATCTTCCTTCGTTGTCGCTTTTGCCGTTTTCCGAAAATTCACCTTCGTCTACATTCAATAATATCAAGGAATGAATCGCTTTACTTGAGGAATGTCTCCCTCTTTTTGTCTATGGGAGGAATAATTCCCGTTCTGATGATCGTCTTCTTTCTTTGTATGCTGGAGCTTCTTGCCCTTAATTATTCTTTTACAGCAAAAATACAAAATTATTACATTATTTTATAGGTGATATGACACACCGCAGACTCAATTAGTCAATGCAACATTTGTGTAAAAGCAGTCTATCGGCGCATCGAAATTAAGCAATTTTCTTGGCCTCTTATTAATTTTGATTTGAAAAGAGTTGATGTCATCATCATTAAAATTATTAAAGTTTTGTTTTTTCGGTATATACTGTCTCACGAGTCCATTTGTATACCCGTTCAGGCCTCTTTCCATCGAGGAATATGGAGGTGCGAAGAAGAAACCCGCGTTTAGATCTTGGATAAGATATTTATGCTCGTAAAACTCGCTGCCATTGCCGGAAGTAATAGTGCGCTCCCAGCGTTTGTAGGGCAAGAGAAAGTAAAAAAACTCTCTTGCTAAGGACTTTGCACTTTTCCCTTTCCGCAGTTTTTTCGTCAACAGGAAACCCGTTTGCCTTTCCGTTACTGTAAGGCAGGAGCCCTTGTTTTCGGAATCGGCTATGGTATCGAATTCCCAATCGCCAAAGCGCCGCTTTTCATTGATGATATCCGTCCGAAAATCGATGGAAACCTTGTCGAGTATAACTACTTTCTTTCCGCTAATCGGTCGTTTACGGTGTTTGAACCGGTGACGAAGATGTTTATAAAGCGTTGCTCCAT
>JAISFN010000165.1 GCA_031263585.1 Prevotellaceae bacterium
CTGTGCCTGTAACGGTGAATAGTCCCGCTTTGAACTGTTGCGTTTCAGTTCCCGGCTAATTACCGGTTTGTCCTTACCCGTAACAATACAAATCTCTTTTCGGCTACATCCCGCTTGCAACATCCGGGAAATTGTCTATCTTTGTTCCTTGGTTAAATGTTTCTTTTTATTCATTATAACAACTATAATAAGACATTTTTCTTAAACTCAGTCATGGAATTACTCATAACTGAGTTTCTTTCTTACTTCAGTTGCATTTACTAATTGAACTTACCCACTAGCGGGAAACAGATTTCTCTAAATCAACAATAATACATCTTCAATACCTAAAAAGAATGTTGCCGTACGATGGTAAACGTATGAAATTATATTTTACTCCGGATTGTTTCGAACTTTACTTTCGTAATGATACATTAAATCAAAATTTTACCTCATTAGCTATAGGCGAAGCAATCCAGTATTTTTTATTTTTCACATCAATGATTAGCCTTATTTTACTATGTATAAATAGATTGAATCTTGATTGTTTTTTCATGTGTTTGCTATGGTTTCCGTACGATTTTATAATGTGAAACATTAATTTGTATATTTGTATTTTATATTCATACACTTTTAATCAGCATTATGGGAAATTACAGGACATTCATTAAAACATTGGCAATAGGTAGCCTTATACTCATGGTAATAGCAGGATGCTTAAGTTGCAGCGGACAAAAAGCAAAAGGTTTTGAAACGGCGGAGAAATTTTCGCTGTTATGGGAAATTACGGGTAATGGTTTGCAAAAGCCATCGTACCTGTACGGAACAATACACATGTATGATACCAGCATATTTAAAATTTCTGAGGAGGTATACAAGGCAATTGATACCTGCGATAATTTTGCGTTGGAAATTGACTTTAACAATATCGATGCTTTTTCGATAGCGCAAAGAATGCAAGTTACCAATCCCGATAGTACGCTGGATAAATTGTTAGAGGCTGAAGTATATGCCGAAATCATAAAAATTCCGATTGTACAAATGATGGGTGAACAGGTTAATACAATGAAACCCTTTTTCATAACCTCGTACTTGATGATTGAAAACCCAATGACAATGATGTCGGTAGATATGGAATTGAATCAATATGCCAGAAATCATAATAAAAACATAATCGGCCTCGAAACTATGGATGAACAGCTAGATATGGTCGATATGATTTCGTTAGCCGAGCAAGCCCAGGGTATTGTAGACATTTATAACTATTGTAAAAAAGAGAATATGGGTTTCCATGAGGCAGGAAAAAATATATTCGGTAAAATGCAAAGGGCTTACAAAAACCAGGATTTTGAAACATTTGAAAATCTGGAAGAAGAATTTAAAATGACATCCAGTTCTCCGGTTTCCGATTCGGCGATGATTGCCGATCGTAATATCCATATGGCCGACAGGATTAGTGATTTTATTCAACAAAATAAAACATTGTTTTCGGGTGTAGGAACCTTACATTTGCCCGATTACAAAGGGATGAGAGGTGTAGTTACTTTATTAAAAGAAAAAGGCTATACAATGCGTCCTATTCTTATAAAGCTTTAAACCTTTTGGGAATATCTGTATCTTTGTTTTAAACAATACGGAGACAAAATTACTTATGTTCTGTATAGTTCTTCATTAATTGATTAATTTACAGGATACAATTTGTAAAATATATCTGCTGAAGTCTGTTCTCGGCTAATAACTTTATCCAAAACACTTACAAACCGAAAACTAAATTGTCGAATTAATATCATTGATATTTGTTATATTATAGTGGAAGAAGGTAAATGAACGCAACAGGTTAAAAATTATGGGAAAGTTTTTTAATAAAATTATGTGGGTTGCATTAACATACATTGTGTTATGTATTTCATTTACTTCAATAGCGCAAGTTGTAAAAACAGGTATATGTATCAGTTATGATGGTAAAACAATGATATACACGGGAGACGATCATGGCCGTGTACAATTTTATCAGGCAGATAAAAACGTTATGTGGAAGTGGGGTGAAGGCACTCTTATACAAAACTTTAATCAATATTTGGATAGCGCCATAGTTATTAAAGATCCTTTTTTGAGTTATGATGGGCAAACACTGTTTTTCTCGTTAAGCGTACCGGGTAGTAGCGAGCTCGATATTTATTACTCGCAATTGAAAAACGGAAAATGGCAGGAACCGAAACCGATGTCGGAAACAATAAATACCGATGAGGACGAAGAGAGCCCATCGTTAACGGCAGATAACAGGTACTTGTATTTCACGCGTAAGGCAATGCCTGCAAAACCATTGGCCGATGAGGAATATTGCCGTACAATATACCGCTCAGTACGTGATGTGGAAGGGAACTGGCAGAAACCCGAACTTGTTAAAGTTTCGAGCGTCGGATGCGAGGCCTATCCCTTAATTTCGCCCAACGGGAATATCTTGCTTTTTTCATCGGCAAAATTGCCGCAAAAGCGGAAGCAGAAATATGATGTTTATTACGTAAAAGAAGATATGCCTGGCGTTTGGAGTACGCCGTTACCGATTGACGCTTTAAATACCGAAGCGAATGATGTATCGGCGGCAATTGATTTTCAAACAAAACAGATTTATGCCCTGCAAGTTGAGCAAGTAAAAAAAGAAAAACAATCGAAACTGGCAACAGTAGCTTTTCCCGAAGGTTTAAGCTATCCCACATTCAGTATATTGTATGCAGTCATTAAAGATTTAGATAGTAAAGCGCCTGTTCCCGCAATTGTATCCGTGAGAGATCCTATTACCTTGGGGCTTATAAATACAGTACAAAACGATGAGCAGGGAAACTTAAAATTACTGTTGCTTAACGGTAAAAAATATAAATTTGATTATTATGTACCAGGATACTCGCAGTATAGCAAATACTACGATTTCAGCAATACAAGTTACGGGCATGTTGACACGGACAGTGTTTTTTTATTTAAAACCGTAAGCCTGAAGTTGAATATTTACGACAAGTCGGTATTTAAACCGATAAACGCCAATGTTACGGTTGTTGAGGCGGATAACATACGGAAATTTTATGATGTAAAGGAACTGGCGATTGCCGGGCAATTTCTTATAAATCTGCCGGTTGGTAAAAAATATAATATAAAGGTAGAGGATATCGGTTATGCTCCGCATATATTTAGTTTTGATATTAGCCAAACTATGTTCTTCAATAAATTTGAAGAAGATATCGCTTTAATTGCCGACGGGGAAAATTACACGATAAATGTAATAAGCACATTGAATGACAGCTTAATGAATGCGAGAGTAAACATATCGAATGTCGATATTGATGAGCTGATCAATGTAAAGGATATAAAAGCCGGAACATTTGCTGCGGATTTGCGTAAGGATAACAATTATACCATTTTGATAACCCAAAAAGGATATTATTTTGATAATAGGATGATTACCACCCATGTCAGTAACGAAGATACTATAAACGTCAAGCTTGTTCCCTTGCTAAAGGAGGTAAAAATAGCATTGCCTACCGTAAAGTTTGTAAACAACACATCGGATTTGACAACGGAATCGTATAGCGAGTTGAATAATCTGGTTAACCTGATGCTGGAAAATCCTGAGGTTATAGTTGAAATAGGGGCGTATACCGACAATAAAGCCGATGCTGCTTATTGTAACCGGCTTACAACATACCAGGCCCGCAGTGTGGGCGATTATCTGGTATTACGGGGAGGAATAACCAAAGACCGGATAACATCGAAAGGGTATGGAAAATCTATCCCGTCCGATTTGCAGTATACCGGCAATTTTTCGGGTGATAAAGAGGCTCATTCGCTTATATGGCTTACAATTGTTGAGCCTGCAAGAGGGATTGTAAAGAGAGATCCCTCCAAGCTTGTACATGCAACAACTCCCGGTAAAACTCCGGTAAACGAAACTGCCGACGAAATAGAATGAGTAAAGGGAGTAGGAGAGAATTTATATGTTTGGAATATCAAAAAATAGTAACGCGGGTATATGGTTAGCAGTATTGTTTTTGCTGAGTTTTGCCAATTTAAATGCACAGCGTTTGCCAAAGTACGAAAACGTGTATAAAGACGCTATGGCCGCAAACAATAAAGCATTTGCCTACTCATTATTTTCGGAATATCTGGCTTTGGATTCCACTTCGACAAGGGCGAATTTGTATTTCCAGATAGGTATATTGGCCTATGATTTGTCGCAGGCTTTCGACCCGGTTGCACAGTATGATGATTATATGGCTTATGTGAGTAGGGCGGACTCAAGTCTTAAACTTTGTTTGCAATATCTTAACGAAGTTGAGGTTAAACGAGATAATGATTTGTTTACAGGGGTACAGGCTGCCGATAAAAAACTAACTGTGACGGAGGTGTACGATTACGTCGATAAAATTATAGAGGATAATAAGCAACAGTGCTGTAACATCAGTAAGATACATGATGCTTATATGAATTTATCGGAAAATTATATCAATTGCCAGAATTTGTATAAAGATTTGTGCCGTACCCATACATCGGTAAAACAGATCTACCTTATGCCTTATGAAAATGTTGATATATACGGTAAATTGGAGGGTATGCGCGAGCTGTTGGATTTGACGGACGAGTACCTGGATACTTATAAATCTTTACTCGAAAAAATGCCAGTAAAAGGCTATAATAATGTGGAGGTAACAAAAGCAAAAATCGAAATATTCAGGGTCGATGGGCTTAGTACGGCTGATTTCCGTAATCGTGAAACCACCATATGGGATTACAGGCAGTGGGCCGATTACATTATGGAAAATATTGACGGTTTTGTAATGGTTTATCAAGAGATAATTAATGCAGGGAATGCATTGAGCAGACGTATAAACTCATTCAACACCAACCGTACGCTAAGCGATACCTATACAGCCTATGCAATTGATGACGATATTTTGGACAGCCTCAATAATTATGCATATTATCCGGCTTTGAACCGGTATATAACCTACAAGGAAGAAAAGTTGAATTTTTTAACGAAAAGTCGGCGCAAAATAAATTCGGCCGATTACGATAACAATGGCAAACTCGATATGAAAAATAAGCTGTTTTATTACGACGGTTTGCAAATGGCATATAATAGCCTGGAACATATGCGTTTGGATTTGGCGACATATACAACATCAACCGATACTACCGATTTGATTGCCATGACTTTTCATAATAAGGCCGATTTTGAAGAATATTTAAATGATGAGCATGTTGAAAATGGGCTGGAAATGAATAATGCTTTCGAAAATCTGAACCGGTATTGTATTAAAAAAGAAAACTATATACGCCGTACGAATTACGTTGCCTATAAAAAGCAGGACATTCCCTTATTTTTGGGTAATGGATTTTACCGCTCCACACAGCCGCAAAACTATGTTACCAAGTGTATTGAACTGAGCAACAACGGCATTTATTTGGCGGGCAGTTATATTGGAAAAGAGGGTTTTGCTACGGCATACATCGCTTTATGTTCGCCCGATACGTCGAATGTAGTTTGGCTGAAAACGGTTGATATAGGCAAGGTTGTGTACGATAATTGTGCAACAGCCCTGTATCCTACTTTCGACGGGGGCTGTTTTGTTTTGGTGATTGCCAAAAACGTATCCGATCCCGAATTGATGTACAGCACGGTAATACAGTATAATGCAAAGGGAAATGAGGTAAAACGACTTACCTTACCCGAAAAAACTTTGGGCATTGGGCGGTATATTGCATATGATGAGGTGAACGAGCAATTATTGCTAGCCTTTTACGGGAAAGAGGAGTTTTGGTATACGCCAGGTGCTAAGTTGGTTATACAAAAAATAAATCTGGACAATACTATACTGATGCAAGCCGAAATAATATTGAATGGCGAGCTTATTAAAATAATTCCGGTAAAAAATAACAGTTTGCTTGTGATTGGAAACTATTTTTCGATTATTAATGAGAAAGATACAGAGTATACCTTGGAATTGGAGGACGGCTCCATGCAGTCGAATGTTTTTACGGCTTTGTTTTCGGAAGACGGAAAACTGCTGATTATCAACCGGCATGCTATTAACGGAGGTTCGGGTTATGCTATCGAGGCTGTTAAAATTAACAATGACACAATCAATATCGTAGGGCAAAAAGGGCAAGCGCGTAAAGATTCTACAATACCTTTTACTCCCAGCGAATCAATCTATCTGTCGGTTGATGCCGAAGGGAAATTGCTGTACAGTAATCAGAAATTGAAAGTTGAGAATGATACCAGGTAGCGAGTATCACGTATTACGACTTTTTTAATTTGTTGATTAGTAAACAAGTGAATTTGAAACTAATTTTTCATTAACGAAATTTATATTCTACAACACGCTGTACGCAAATCATATGTCACAATTAAACGTTAATAAATCAGCACATTGTGAACTTACAATTCATAATTTTATATGCGGACTCTTTTGGTGCTTTTAGGGCCTACAGGCGTGGGCAAAACTGATTTGAGTATACAATTGGCACATCATTTTAAATCGCCTATAGTATCGGCGGATTCGCGCCAAATTTACCGCGAAATGAAAATTGGCACAGCTATACCTAATGCCGAACAATTAGCGGCTGTTTCGCATTATTTCATTGGTGTGCGGTCGATATT
The DNA here is from genome assembly GCA_031263585.1 of Prevotellaceae bacterium. GTDB lineage: Bacteria > Bacteroidota > Bacteroidia > Bacteroidales > UBA932 > JAISFN01. The sequence continues at coordinate 6,632 of JAISFN010000165.1, forward strand.
CGATGATTATACGGCGGGCAAATATGAGATTGATGTTTTAAACCTGTTTGATGAATTATTCCCGAAACATCCGTTTATATGGTTGGTAGGAGGTTCGGGCTTGTATATCGATGCCGTTTGCCGGGGAATTGACGCCATACCCGCCACCAATAACAGTTTACGTAAAAATCTGATGGAGCATCTGGAAAAGGAGGGATTGGAAAGCCTCCGGTTCGAACTACGAAAACTTGATCCGGATATTTTCGAGATAATCGATATTAAAAATCCGCAACGGGTTTTAAGGGCCTTGGAGGTTTGTATTACCTCGGGTAAGCCCTATTCGCAATTGCGCGATAACTTTTCAAAAAACAGGGATTTTAGGATACTGAAAATAGGCTTGAACATTCCACGTGATGAACTATACAACCGCATCAACCAACGCGTTGATTTAATGATGGAGCAGGGTTTACTCGATGAGGCGAAAAATTTATATCCTTATTGGCGCTTGAATGCCTTGAAAACGGTTGGGTATAAAGAGCTGTTTGAATATCTCCATGCAAAAATATCGTTGGATATGGCCGTTGAACAAATAAAGCGCAATACCCGCCATTATGCCAAACGCCAGCTATCGTGGTTTGCCCGTTATGATGATATTGAATGGTTTACACCCGCCGATACCGAAAAAATTATCACTTATATTTCAAGCAAACTGTAAGCAGCTATTTGCTAATCCTGAAAATGATATAGGTTTATAAAATTCGTCGTTCAGCACTTTATCAGTTATTGCCTAACAGCCGGAGCGTACAACAAGCCTGTGTTATCTTTGCTTACAAACGATTTAGATTCGTTATCGTTAGGGCATTGGTAATTACTAAACCCTTCGCCCCGTTGTGGGCAAATAAAAAATTTATCAAGATTATTGAGTACAAAATAGAGATGATTACATATTCATCCCGCCACATACATGAATTACCTGCCCGGTAATGTATGACGAAAGGTCGGATGCCAGGAATAATACCGCATTGGCAACATCGTTAGGAGTTCCACCGCGTTGCAGGGGGATTTTCTCATTCCATGCCTTTTTCACATCATCGGATAATTGCCCAGTCATTTCGGTAATAATAAAGCCCGGAGCAATACTGTTGCAACGTATGCCGCGCTTGCCCATTTCTTTGGCAACCGATTTTGCCAGACCTATCATCCCTGCTTTTGAAGCGGCATAATTTGCCTGCCCTACGTTGCCCGATACCCCTACAACCGAACTCATGTTGATTATAGAACCCGAACGTTGCCTTAACATAATAGGCTGCACGGCTTTTGTAAAGTTAAATGCCGATTTAAGATTGATATTGATGACCATATCCCATTGTTCCTCGGTCATTTTCATCAATAAACCATCTTTGGTAATTCCGGCATTGTTCACTAAAATATCAATTTGCCCGAAATTTTTAACGATTTCGTCAACCACGGTCATGGTTTCATTATAATTCGCCGCATTGGAGGCATATGCTTTCGCTTTTACGCCCAACGCCTGTAATTCCTTTTCGGTTTGTTGTGCTGCTTCGTTGTAAACCAAATCGGTAAAAGCAATACTAGCGCCGTTTTCAGCAAGTTTTAAAGCTACGGACTTACCTATACCGCGAGCAGCTCCGGTAATAACAGCAACTTTTCCTTCAAGTAATTTCATATCTGATATGATTTAAAATTGAAACGACAAAAGTAAGAAATTATTTCAGTTGATGAAAAGGTAATAATACGGTATGTTGCATCGTTTAGACTAATAAAAAATCCCTTTACTGTTGAGTTTACTCTTTAGTATAGGGATTTACTGCATTATTTAGGAAATCATTAAATTTGTCTGACACTTCTTTGGGCTGTTGTTTTGTCATTAATGAAATCCTTCTGTTTAGTTCCTTCCCCAATTAATTTCACTAAATCCTGCTTAATAATATTGGTTTTGCCGCTTTTTTCCATCTATAAAAATTGCATATATGGTATTTCAGGGTATTATTTTTTTGGAATTTGGCTGATAACTTCGTCTATTTTTTCTCCTGTTGCGCCGAACAAGGTTGATACTTCGTGTATTTCAAACCAAGCCTCTACCTTGTTGAGGAAATAGACTGTTATTGCTTTCTTTTTATTAGTGATATATTTTAGTGTTGCATATTTTATAAACTTGTTGCTTATCATGCTGTATACTACGGTATTATTGCATTCTTACAATACCATTATTTAAGTTATCTATTTCATTTTCAAATTCATTTGAAAGAATTGCACTTTCTTTATTAAAATAAACTTTATAATGGTAATAGCGAATAAGAGTTAGTACAAATGGAAGTATAAGTCCATTTAGAATAGTAAATCCAATGATAATTACTTGTATCAATAATAATTTTCCCTCGCTTGTGAACATTTCATTTAAATCAATTCCTCCTGAATAATAATCTTTTAAGCTTAAAATAATCCAAAGTATAAAAGAAAAAAGTATTGTGATTATAAATACATAGAAAAGGTGCGAGAGAAAAAAAAATTTAGTATAATTAGTATATGTTTTATGGAATTTACGTAATGATATAAATCCTATTCCTGGTATAGATATTACTATTGCAATTATAAAAAACCAAAATATATTAAGGCTCGAAAAATAACATGTTATACTAATTACTGTTGTAAATAGAAACAGGCTGATTATAGGTTTTACTGCCAATTTTCCTGGAGTTGGCTTTTTTACTCGGTATATTTTTTTTAGGGGGGCATTTTCGTCCAAAAGAATCTCTATTTTAGTTCTTTTAAAATAATAAATCCATATAGCAATCCAAAATAATAATGATAAAGATATAAATGCAAATAAAAAAGCCGCCAAATATTCTCTAAAAGCGACATTACTAGCAATATAATACATCTCATTTATTAACAAAATAATGATGCAATAAAAAAAGGTATACATAGGCGCTGATGAATGTTCTTCTGCCTTAGGCATAAATCCGAATAATTTTTCCCGCTTTTTTTCCATTTTAGAAAAAAGGCTTGTTTGTTTCTCTCCTAAAATTTCCAAACTATCAAAAAAATTTAAGCTTGATTGGGTTTCTCCCCCTATTTGCTCTTTCCAATTATCAATATTTTTTAACAAAAGAGTCTTTAAGCTGTTTATTGTAGTTGTAATTTTGCTTTGAGAATTCTCCATATCTTCCTCAATCCCATTCTTTATTTGCTTACTTATATGATCTAGGATAAGATACATAAAGTTATTTGCGTTCACTATTATACAAAGAACGATAACCGTAGTTAAAATGCCAATAAGATTTTGAGTATGGCCAAGTAATTCATGGTCAACGTTGGAAGTATAAAATACAAGCATAAGGCAAGGCGCTTTAATTATTAAGTGAGTGGAACAGAAAAACTCTTAAGCATCGCAAAATTGCTTGCAAGAACAGAAACTCCTGCCTCATTATTAAAACAACATAAAGCTGTATGTAATTTCATATCACTTTCTCGCCGATACATTGTGTCATCGCCAATAGCGAAATGATTTAAATTAAACTTACTATCCTTATTAAATGTTTTGAGTTTATATAATTGTACTTTACCTTCTTCTATACGATGGAATAAATCTTCTTTAATAATCTCTTCTTCCCAAAAATTATCTCCAGGATTTTCAATAATAGCTTCAAATGTGGTATGATCTTTATTCAGAAATTCTTGAAGACTTTTTCGTAGCTTTTTAAAGACATCAAATCGTTCAGCATCTTCTGAGCCGGACGTTTGTTGATTAATATTCTCCTTTGCCTTTTGTTGGAAATTTTCTCTAAATATAGATAATGCTCCACAATACATCTGTATCCTTTTCTCTGCATGTTCCAACATTACAAGCATAACAACAGCATTATGCGCCCTATCTTGATTTAAAAAACGTACAGTTTTTTTTTCTCCAGCCAGTTTTGTAAGGTTCTTATAGTAATCTTCTAAATCTGCAAGTGAATATTTTCCTTTATTACTGCTATTACTACTGCTACTACCGCTATTACTGCTGCTATTATCCATTTTCATTACCATCTATATTGTCACTTGTTTCTGGACTCTCGCAATCATCTACATTTGTCATTTTTATGAATTCGAGGTTAATATATATTCAAGTACAAATATATATATATTCAATAAAAAACACAAACTTATTTTATAAATAAGAAATTATCTATAAAAACGTTTATTTTCTGTACTTTTATATATTTATTGTGATTTACCATAATCTCCAATTCAAAATAATATAAAATTTAATTTCATTTAAAATGAATAAAATAGTAATTTAATTCTAAATTAAATATAAATAAGCTTTTTTCGTCCTAAGTACAAAGATAATGAATTATTTTCAGACATAATGCAAAATGAACTGATCATTTGATAATTACAAAACATTCTTATTTTAAGAGCTAAGTATACATATATTAATTGCTTGAGCGCTAAATCTGACGTTATTAACATTTTTATAGCGGTAATTATTGTTTTGTTGATAAATTTAGCGGTAACCACTGTTAGTATGCTAAACCAGCGTATTTAAGTCTTTCTGCTGATTGCGCAATTAGTTTTTGAAAGGCAATGCACAATGACGCTTTTCTATTGTTGTACCTAAATACAAACTCGTCAACATATTTTTGTAAGTGTTTTCGTGATGCTCTATTATATACGCCAATTATGCCTTGTTTTAATATTTTTCAAAAACCTTTTATGCTATTGCTAGTTATAGCTCCATCGGCATATTGTTTCGCCGCATGGTTTACAAACCTGTGTTCAAGAAATTTGTGCGCCTTATTATACCCCATCCATTCATCGCTAATGACTAATGCGTTGCGGCCAATATGTTTTAATAAAGTGTACTTCCTGTAGTGTCGTTAGCTATTTTAGCAATCAACAATCCCTTACGTTCAATTATTCCCATGACAGGAATTTTGTCTTTGTAACTCCTGTCATGAGAATTTTTGACTTTCTTGTCTTTATGCCGATTTTTGTCCTTTCTGTCTACAAACGTCTCGTCAATCTTAATTTTATTTATTGTACATTCATTATTATCAATTTCTTATAACGTTAATTGTCAGAATATTATTAATCATCAATCATCTAAAAGTCATTGGCTAAAAACCAGGTATTTAAATAGGCGGCTTTTGTAATGTTAAGCAATTTTTGCCAGTTTATTTTGTCGATATGGTCGCCGGGCTTATGGTAATCGGGGTGTCCGTCGGTATGATACCATAAAATGGGAATGTTTTTCAGGGCAAAGGGAACCTGATCGCTACCTGTTACCGGTTTATCCCATGCTTTATATTCGGGTTCCAGAATCAGCTTATAGCGTTGAATATTTTGCCGAGTATTTTCGCCGAATTCAGGGTAAGCCTCCGTGTAAAGATAAACCACATGCTTCGGTTTCGATTCGTCATTGTTCCGCCCGATCATGTCGAAATTCAGATAGGCTTTAATTTTATCCGGATACTTGCAGTGGTTTACAAAAAATGACGAACCCAGTTGTCCTTTTTCTTCTCCGTCCCAAAAGGCAAATACAAGGGTACGTTTCGGTTTCTCACCCGACAAAGCAAAGGCTTTGGCGATCTGTAACACGGCCGATACCCCCGATGCATTATCGTCGGCTCCGTTATAAATACTATCGTTATCAACAACTTTGCCAATTCCTAGATGATCGTAATGGGCGCCTGCAATAATATATTCATCTGTTTTTTCGCCTTCAATTGTTGCCAGTATATTGTAAAGGCTAAGTTTATTTGTGTATCCGGGCACGGTGTCGGTACGGGTAGTTGTTTTATATCTTCTTGCTCCAACGCTCCGGTACGCTTCAAATTGTTGCGCATATCCTTCCTTTTCCATAGGTTTTATACCCATATCCATCAATTGCGAAATGATGTATTCGCGGGCAATGCCGTTTTCTCCGGTTCCGGCTTCCCGCCCTTTTAGTACATCGTGCGACAGAAAATAGATGATCGATTCGGCTGTTCGTATGTTAATCGACTCCAGCCCGATTTCCTTCGGATTTTGTCCGTTTGCATCATATAACAGGAAGAATGCGGCAATAAAAAGTAAAATTGTTTTCATCCGGGCGCTTATATTTAAAAATCGAATGTAGTTATTAAATTGGATAAAACATATATTTTTAGGTGATAATTCGTTAAATTATTTGATTATTATCATTTTAGCTATAAAATTTTTTACAGTTCCGGTTTTGGCATATTTATTGATTTAATTTTTCACGTAGTCGACTACATTATTTTTCTCAAACAATTTAATTTCCTAAAAGCTATGAAGCATAAAATAATGTTCATAGGCATAATGTTATATGCCTCACTGACGGGTTTTGCCCGAATCGACAAGCCGGAGTCTTGCTATTTGTTTATAAAAGATACAGGCAATGAAATTCCCTCCATAACGCTTGAATCTACCAAAGTAAACGTACAAATTGACGGTGTTATTGCCGACGTTTGTATTAAACAAAGCTATGTGAATAAAGCTAATAAAAAACTTGAAGCGGTGTACGTATTTCCAGGCTCAACACGTGCGGCGGTATACGGAATGACCATGCAGGTAGGCAAGCGTAAGGTTATTGCCGAAATTAAAGAAAAGCAGCAAGCCCGTGAGGAATACGAAAAAGCAAGAGAAAAGGGTAAAACCGCCAGTTTGCTGGAACAGCGCCGTCCCAACGTTTTCCAGATGAATGTGGCCAATATTGCACCCGGCGATACGATTTCGATTGAAGTGAGTTATACCGAATTGCTTGAGTATACTGGCGATTTATTATATGAGTTTGTATATCCCGGCTTGGTTGGGCCGCGTTATGATACAGGCGGCGAAAACTGGGTGGAACAAACACATCAGATAAATCCGGTAAAAGGCGCTTTCGACATAAATGTCGAAATACGGGCGGGAATGAATGTGGATGTTGTAAAATCAAGCTCGCATGAAATCAGTATATCGCACCCGAATAATGCGCTTACCATAAAGCCTGCAAAACCGGGCGACTATAATAGTGGAAAAGATTTTATACTGCAATATGGCTTGCAGGGAGCTGCGGTACAATCGGGAATATTGACGTACAAGCATAAGGATGAGGACTTTTTCCTGTTAATGGTACAGCCGCCTAAAAAAATCGGCATTGATGAAATTGCGCCCCGCGAATATATTTTTATTGTCGACGTATCAGGTTCGATGTATGGTTTTCCTCTAGAAATATCCAAACAAATCCTTCGCAAGCTGATATCTTCGTTACGGCCGACCGATAGGTTCAATGTTATGCTTTTTGAAAGCAGTAATGCTATGCTGTCGGAAGAGTCATTGTCGGCTACTGTCGAAAATATCGAAATGGCGATAAAGCTAATCGAAAAACAGCGTGGAGCTGGAGGAACGGAACTATATCCTGCATTAAAAAAGGCTTTTGCATTTAAAACTTCCTCCGATTTTGCCCGTACATTCATCATTGCTACAGACGGGTATGTAACTGTTGAAAAAGAAGCTTTTGAACTTACGAGACAAAGTCGTAATAAAGCAAATTTATTTGTATTGGGTATAGGAGACGGCGTTAACCGGTATTTGATAGAGGGTTTGGCTTATGCCGGAGGAGGGCAGGCATACATTGTAAATAGCCAAACTGAGGCCAATGAAGTTGGGAAACGCTTGATAAAGGATATATCAACCCCTGTACTGTCGCATATCGAAATAGAATGGAACGGTTTTATGGTCGAAGATGTTACTCCCTCGCCCATTGCCGACTTGTTTGAGGCAAAACCGGTAATTGTGTACGGCAAATACAAAGGCGATCCGGTAGGAAGTATCAGTATAAAAGGAATTACCGGTAACGGAAATTTTTCGCAAATCATTGATGTTGCCCGTGCTGAAAAAGTAAAAAGCCAGGCGCTGCGTTATTTATGGGCACGCGACAAAATAAAGTATTTAAGCGATTATGCCGGATATTTTAACAACGGATACAATACAATATCCGAAGAGGCAAGGGAAAAAATAATTGCATTGGGGCTTAATTATAATTTGATGACCGAATTTACGTCGTTTTTGGCGGTTAATACAGAAATTATTGTACCGGATGCAAACACTGAACCGAATATTTTTATGGTTGAAGATAACAAGAGTAGTGTAGATATTGATATTATGGAATATATACATTCTGTAACAACTGAAGAGGATGAACCCGAAGAGAATATTCCCTTTGCAATTGTTGAAGAAAGGCCGACTTTTATGGGCAGCGATGATATAAGCAAGTTTCAGGCATGGGTTCAGCAACAAATTAAATACCCCGTAGAAGCCGTCCTAAACGGTATACAAGGTACAGTATATATACAATTTACGATTGATATTGACGGAAGCGTTAAAGATGTTAAAATTTTACGATCGGTTAACTCGGCATTGGATAATGAGGCTGTAAGGGTTATAAAATTGTCGCCGAAATGGGTCCCCGCTAAACAACGGAACAAGGCTGTACAGATAACTTATTATATCCCGGTAAGGTTTATATTGCAGAACATAAATTAATTGCTTGATCGTCTGTTTTAGTTAAGTTTTTAGAATAAACCCTGTGGACAACTATCTGTCTACAGGGTTATTTTAGAAAATGGAATATGTGGCGTTAAGAATATTTTTACAGATATTAAGCAAGCGTTTACAATTAATAAATTAATATTTTATCTTTGTAACTCGTTAGAAAATATAACCGCAAAGACAAAAACACTTGTCGGTAAAAGGCATATTGTTATGCGGTTGTAATGTTTCGCTATGTAAAACAAGCATATTAATTTAAAAATCATAAAACTATGAAAACAGTAAAATTTATGTTTTTTACTATCGGCATGCTGCTTATAGGTTTTGTACCGGGTACGGCGCAAAATACATCGGAAGCCGAGTTTGTAAAAATGACCCGGGAATATACGATTAACCCCGACGGCAGTTATGATATGCGGAGTACAAAACAACTCAAATTATTTACACACATGTCGTTCAATAGTTTGTACGGAGAAAGCTTTGTTGTATACAATCCTGATTATCAAAAACTGACGATTAATGAGTGTTATACAATCCGCGCCGACGGCAAACGGATAGACGCTCCCCGTATTAATGCGTTTAACGAGGTACTGCCCCGTTTTGCAGCCAACGCACCGCAACACAATCAACTGCGCGAAATGGTGATAACCCACACAGGGCTGGAGCTTGGCGCAACTATCTATCTGGATTACACCTTACATACCCAAGCCGGTTATAGCAACGGCCTGATGGTAAACGATGTGTTGCAGGAAACTTCGCCGGTGAAAGAATATACCGTATCGGTTGAATATCCGAGCGATATAGCATTATTGTACAGGCAGTATAATACAACAAAACCTTCGCATACCGAAAAGGACGGCAAAATTAAAATTAGCTGGGTAGCCAAAGATATTGCAGCACGTTCGCTGGAATTTTTCCAACCCGCCGATGGCCGCGAAGCTCCCCGTGTAGCTTTTACAACCGTTGCTGGCAATAAACTGGTTGATTTGCTGGCAAAACAGCTCACAATGCCCGGCAATAACATTCAAAACAAAGTAAAGGAACTGATTGCCGATAAAACCGACAACAAGCAAAAAACCAAGGTAATTACTGACTTTGTTTTGAATAACATTGCTTTAACAAATGTTCCGCTTGAATATACCGGGTACAAGTTACGCCCTGTTGATGAAATATTCCGCACCGCTTCGGGAACGGCTATCGAAAAAGCATCATTACTGGCGGCTATGCTTACTTCGGCGGGGGTTAAAGCTGTTCCGGTATTTACCACGCCATTGTGGACGGGCGAGGGTTTCAGCATTATTCCGCAAACCACACCCGATACAAATAGCTTCGATTTTTACTTGCCCGGAGCCAATGAATACCCCGTACTAGTTGAAAATAATGAGTATGTATCGCCTTTGCGTGCTGAAACATTTATGTGGGACGATGAAAATAAAAACTGCTATGCCATTAAGCAAGGCGGTACTGAGAAAATTCAGCCTATAATGAAAAGCGTTGGCATTAATTATAATTACACAATATCGGGCAAAATGAACGATAAAAATGAAATAGTGTTTGAGGCCGCCAAAAACGGAGGGTATGAGGTGTTGACAAGTTCAAATACCAAAATAAACAGCATTAGCGATAATGACAAGGAGCCTAAGGCAATGCCAGTTACCAACAATAATGGGTATTATACAATTAACCTGCCGACAAGTAACGTCGGTATTAACAGTTGGAGAATGAATACGTTTAGCGCCGAACCCCGCAAAACATTGCTGGAAATACCGTATCCTGTTTCCGAAAATTATACGTATACCTGCACCCTACCCGGCAACATGCAATTAGTGAACAACAGCCCCGATGTAAAAATAACAAATGCAGTTGGCGAAGTTGTTATTGCCATAAAAGGCAATAACAATACGATAAATGTTACACGCAACATAAAGTTGAATAGTAGCGCTATTGAACCGAAAAATTACAAAGCGTTTAAAGAATTGATGGATGCATGGAATACGCTTAATAACCAAGCGATTATAGTGAAGTAGATTTTTGATATTATAGCAATTTTGTATACAAAGAGAGGGAGCGTTAAGCATTTTGGCTCCCTTTTTTTATTAATCAACCGATTAATATTCGATGATGCTTAACGTTCGAAGCATTTAATAGGGGAGAATAGTTTGAAAGTTAAATATAAAGCATCAATAATTTTTCTTCGGACATGTACAATAGCTTGTCTGTTCCGTAGAAGTATACGCCGCTCTGCCTTTTTTGGGGTATATACAGTTCTTTTTCGTGAACGAATTGCATGTCGTGCAGGCGGATATCCTTTATGCAATACGTATTATCGATATAGAGCAATAAGCGCAGCTCTTCATTATTTACTAAAACGGCATCCTTAATCTCAAAACTGCTGGCAACCCACCGCGTAAGCGAATCGTAATAAAACTTTTCCTGTTTTAAAGGCAAATGCTTCAGCTCTCCCGTTTCAATATTCCATACATCGGTACTCCAAGCCGATAAAACATAGGGATAGGCAATTTTTTTGAAAACCACAACATTCTGTTTCAATGTATCGACGTAGTTGTCAAACAGGTA
>JAISFN010000174.1 GCA_031263585.1 Prevotellaceae bacterium
AAATCCTTGCGGCCCTCATAGGCTTCGCCGGATGCAATTTCCACCACATAGCGTAATTGGGCGCTTTCGTGCCCGATTTGTGCGATAAATGCCGCCTGCCGGTCGCCCGTAATGCCGTACTCCGGCATATACTTGTTCAGGAAAGGCAGGTACTTTTCCCGGTTTTCTGCTGTGGATTGTGGCATTATAGCCTTTAATTGTTCGTCGGTCATATCCTACTACATTTTATCGTCGTATGTCTTGCTTATGTTCCAGCTTTTTATCAATATCATGTAGCAGCACTTTTATATCCTTGAGGTCTAATTTAACCTCGTTGATGACATCCTCGTGCTGTTCTGTCTTTACCTGCAAAATTTTCACCTGCACTTCGAGGTCGCGAATACGGGTGTTAAGCGCTGTCCACGACGTTGCCACAATACCCAATGCGAATATAAGCACCGACACGCACCACGTAATCAGATTGCCGCGCGTAACCTGTGTGAAATGCTTAACTGTTGTTTCCATTTTTCAATTTCTTTTTAAAATTCTTCAAAATCAGGTCATAAAAACTTGTAGCTATCGTATAACTAACGAATGCCCGCAACAGGAAGTTGCTATCTTGCTTGCCCGAAAGCGCAGCAATAATAGCGTACAACACCACGAATGCCGCACTCACAATAAGTGTTTTCCATGCCGTTGAAAATAGCTTCGACGGCTGCGGCCAAAACCGTGTAGTCGCATAGCCGGATGCAATAACCAATGCGATAACTACAACGTCAATGTACGCCCCTATTTGTAAAAAATCTTCCATTTTTTTAAATCGCTTAAATTTACCACAAAGATATAAAAAAGTGATTGTAATACAATCATTTTTTGTATGAAAATTATGAGCTTTTTTACAAGTGTAATTTGCATTTGCAAATTTTTCACTATATCTTTGACGAAAAGTATTCACGGGTAAGTGCAATAATTTTAAGAACATAAACTCAAATGCAATTATGGAAAATGTGGATAAAATAGAAGCTATATGCGCATTGATAGGCGCAGTTGCAGTTATATTAGGTGGCGTTTGGTTTATCATAGAGCGAGCGTTCAAATCGGGAAAAAATGCACATAGGTTGGAAGAAATTGAAAAGAATACCAGCAATTTACCTTGCGTTCTTCACGGCGATGACCTCCTAAAAATAAAAACAATATTGATACAAAAATACCCAAGTTCAGTCAACATATTTTCAATGAAAGCAAGCCCAAGGATATTGAACAAGTTGGGGATACGACTTTTTAATGATATAGACGGCAATAGTTTTCTGGAGGAAAACAAGGACGTTTTGTTCAAATTCATAACAGAAAGCAACCCGTTGGCAGAGCTGGACGTTGAGCAAGCGGCAAATACCGCCTGCCTGTCGCTTATTTCAACGCCGGCATTCACAAGGATGAAAGATTTTGTTTATAACTCACCGTCTATTGAAATTGAAGACGGCAAAAAATACGACATCTCTTTGAATGACATTTGCTTTGTATTGAGCATTCCGTTGCGAGACATGTATTTGAACGATGTAGGGTTAAAAGATAAATCGTGAATCTTTGTATGAAGAAAGCCCCGCATTTGCGAGGCTTTCGACCGACACTATAATTTTGCCAAAAGGATTTTAAAGCGCTTATTGACTAACTCCAAATTTTCTTTATTCTTAGCCATCTTACTCTTACTATTTATTACTGATTCTTGCAGTTTTGAATAACAATCAAGAATTCTGCTAAAGTTATCAGATAATCCCGCATGAATATGCGCCAAGGAGTAGTATAGATTCTTATAATGCTCTGATTCTTGTTTCCATAAAAGTATCTCGCCGGTTAAGCGGAGGGCGTCGCCTTTCAGCGCTTTTTCCATTTCCTTTGACAGATATGCGCCTTTCTTCCTGATTTCCGGCAGCACTTCACTCGTTATCCACTTGCGGAACTTCCGGGCGTTGGGCTTTGTACTGCGAACAATCAAAGCATACAGACCGCTCTCACTCATCACATTTACAGTGCGTTGTTGACCTGACCTTAAAATTTTTAAGGGTAGGTGTTCGTCATCATCAAGGTTTAAAAGTGCGTTTGTGACATTAGGAAGCCCCAATACTCTACATACATCCGCCGCCACAAAGTACGGCTCGCCATTGATTAGTACTACCTCCACGATGGTATCGTGGTCGAATGAGAAGATTTTGCCCGTTTCGTGGGCTGACGCTGATTGGCGGCTACTATGCTTCACCGGCAAACAAGATTTTTCTGTGTAGGACATTACAGATAAAATTATTTGTTGTGGCGGAATAAAAAACGGTTCCGCACTTCCCGTTGTCCTACACCTTGACGGCAGTGGGCGCATTAACGCTCCACACGGGGTTGCGAAACCGTATATTGTTTGCAACGTCAGGGCATAAAAAATGCCCGTTGCATACAGGCGGATTCAACCACCGTCAAGTATATAGGACGTTGCAAATATACAAAAAAATCATGACTTCAAAAATTAAGCTATCTTTAATATCTTTATTTTGTTCGGGAAAAGATTTTTGATGGTATTCTCTTCATACTTTGGAAATAATGATAATTGTTGAAAATCTTCCGTGTCAATGGCGCGAAGTTCTTTTTTTATCGTGTCGTGCCGTTTCATCATCAGCGTAATTTGTGAATTTACATCTTGCATTTCCCTAACAAGCAGGTAGCGGCGCTTAATGTTTTCCTCTACTGCCGAAACACGCAATTCGATTCCGCTCCGCATAATGTGCTCCATTTTGTTGAATGCCTCAATAAAGTCCCATCTGAATTTAATGGCTTGCTTGCCCGTGAATCCGAGCACAATAGCGGAAAATCCATCTTT
>JAISFN010000114.1 GCA_031263585.1 Prevotellaceae bacterium
TATAAATTAAGGTTCATGTATCCTCTTTCTGTCTATATATAGGGATAGGAGTATTAAAAATTTCCACTGCGAGCATTTAGCTCAAACGCAATTCCTTGCCTGAATACTCCTTTATACCAGTGTGCAAAAACGGGGTTTGAACCACCACAAATATACGGGTCTTGGAGCATTCTAAAGAAACAACCTCTATGCCGACAAAGGCCTATAAATTTGCTTCTTAGCTAATAAATTCCAAATAACGACCAGCAGCTTTCTTGCATTGGCCATCAATGCTTTATTGTGATTCATACTCTTTTTCAATGTATTATATCGGATATGAAATCCGGATGACCCTGTTCTTGTAGCAGCCCATGCGCATTGTGTTAATATAATGCGGAGATATTTGTTCCCATGTAAAGTTTTTCTTCTTTTAATCTTTCCTGCGCTTTGATCATTGCGCGGTCTTAATCCTGCCCATCCAACCAATGCCGACGCTGTTAAGAATGCCTTCATGTCAACTCCTATTTCCGCAATAATTCTCATTGCTCTTTGTTTCTTTATTTCGGGAGCTGTTTGAAGGATTTCTATTTCCGATTGGAAATACGCCTTGCAAATGGCATGCATTTTTCTTCACATTCCTGTATTTGACGCTCATAAAGCTCGACTTCTTCCATACTCATGCGCATCATCTCTATGTCTGCAGCGGAGATTACAGCTATCAGGGAAGCTATGATCGTCTTATCGGTATGTTTGTTGCGTATACACCGATGAATCAATGGAAGCAGGTTTTCAGCTTTTGTTTCTCCTCCGATGAAGGCTTTAACCACTTTTCGCATGGATTTACAGCCAATATCAGACACGTAGTTACTCAGGCGGATATTACACCGTTGTAACGTCAGGTTCAAAGTCGCTTCGGCTTGTTGTTTGCGACAGTTTACCTGAAACATACGCCGGTTATATTGACGTAATTGCTGTATGCTAGAGTCGGCACAAAACTGTCTTTTATCAGCTGCTTTTGCAAGACGATGGCAATCCATTGAGCATCTTTTACATCTGTCTTCCGGCCAGCTAATTGACGGATGAAATAGGGATTGGCAAATTTTACATCGAAATCGCATTCCAACACACGCCAAACAGGAAGCCAGTAAATACTGGTACTTTCCATGGCGACTTTTCCAACTCCATGAGATACCAATAAATCGTGCAGACGATCCAAATCAGGAGTCAATGTGCCAAATACTTCTTCTATTTTTCTCCTTTCTCTGTAAGGATACACATAAAGACACTCTTCTTTATGCACATCAAGACCACAAACTCTGCCCATAGGCTTTATTTTTTGTTTACAACCATAAAAGAACAAAAGTTTGTGGAATCACAGCAGGAAGTGGTCTTTATTTTTATTCGACGCAATTATAAATCACGATTTTTATGTAAGTTTGCCACCTGTTGATTTTTTCAGGAAAACAAGTTTTGCTAAATGTTCCAAAAAGTAAAAGGGATTGTATTACGCAGCATAAAATATCAGGAAAACAGCTTGATAACCTACCTGTATACCGATAAACATGGCAGGCAAACCTATATTGCCAAAGGTGTGCACAATACAAAATCGAAAAATAGAGCTAATTTATTTCAACCGTTATTTTTACTGGATATCGACGCATCGTACCGCGAAAGGGCGAATATGCAAAGTATCCGCGAATGTAAACTGTCCGAAACTTTTAATTCCATTCATCTTGATGTGTACAAAAGCGCGATTGCTTTATTTATCGGGGAATTGTTATATAAAGTGATACGGGAAGAAGAGATAAACAATAATTTGTTCGAATTTTTATACCACTCGATATGCCTGTTGGATGAATTGGATGACGGTATCCTGAATTTCCATTTACACTTTATGGTTCAGCTCTCGCGTTATTTAGGCTTTTTACCAGTTAATAATTTCGAAGACAATACATATTTCGATATTAAAACAGGCAGGTATTGTTTGCTGAAACCCTCGCATCTCCAGTATTTCGACAGCACTTCGACCAAAATCCTTTCCGATTTGCAGCGGCTACCGGTTACCGACATTTACTTGCTAAAGCTTAACCGTACCGAACGCTACAATTTTCTGGATAAAATGATTGATTTTTATTCATTCCATTTCGACCACATCCTGCCGGTGCACTCATTATCCATACTACACGAGGTTTTTTCACTATAAAGTCTCAACTATTGATAGATTTTTTGTAATTTGCACTTCTTTTTTTATCTATACACATATTATATGTCAATAATAAACTCAGCAGTATTAGCCTTTTTACGTCGCCGGTTAAACAAGATTGATTATTTCCGTCGTCATCCCTGGGAAGTGCAGGAAAAATTATTTTCTTCGCTTATTCGAACCGCTCAATCGACCGAATGGGGCAAACAATACAATTATGCCTCGATAAAAACTATCAAGGATTATCAACAACAAGTGCCTGTTCAGGAGTACGCTGAATTTATACCGTACATTGACCGTATGCGTCGTGGCGAAGAAAATATATTATGGCCTACACCTGTAAAATGGTTTGCAAAATCGTCGGGTACAACATCCAGTAAAAGTAAATTCATTCCCGTAAGTAAAGAGTCGTTACAAGGCTGCCACTACCAGGGTATGAAAGACATGGTTTTACTTTACATGCAAAAATATCCCGACAATAAACTATCCGTAGGCAAATCGCTCACCCTGGGAGGGAGCTTGCAAGCCGACGAATCAGGCAGTGGCATACATTATGGCGATTTGTCGGCAATTCTTATTAACAATACGCCGCTTTATGCCGAAATAAAACGGGCACCCCACAGAGAAACGGCAACCATCCCCGATTTCGAAACCAAAGTACAACAAATAGCACGGGAAGTTGCCCGTAAAAATATTGTAAGCTTTTCAGGGGTTCCGTCGTGGAACTTAGTATTAATGAAGCAAATACTAGAGTACTCGGGGAAATCGAACCTGATAGAACTTTGGCCTAACCTGGAAGTTTTTTTCCACGGCGGTGTAAGTTTTACGCCGTACAAGGAGCAATACAAGAAGATTATACCAAAAAACACCATGCATTATATCGAAACCTACAACGCATCGGAAGGTTTTTTTGCCCTACAGGACGATGAAGCAGACCCTGCCATGATGCTGATGCTCGATTTAGAAACGTTTTTCGAGTTTATCCCGCTAAGCGAGGTCGGTAAAGAATTTCCGGACGCACTTACCATAGCCGATGTAAAAACCCATGTAAATTATGCCATGATTATAAGTGCAAACAACGGTTTGTGGCGTTACCTGATTGGCGATACCATTATGTTCACATCGACCAACCCCTATAAAATAAAAATAATCGGACGCACACGACACTATATCAATGCTTTTGGCGAAGAACTGATCGTTGACAACGCCGAAGCTGCATTAAAAATAGCTTCAGAAAAAACCGGCGCTATTGTTCAGGAATACACGGTAGCCCCTGTTTTTATGGATGATAACGCCAAAGGAGCCCACGAATGGTTAATTGAATTTGACACTCCCCCCGCCGATATCGAGCAATTTGCCGATATACTGGATGCGGCATTATGCACGGTTAACTCGGATTATGAGGCAAAACGGTCGAAAAATGTAACTTTAAACCGATTGATACTGAATGTGGTTCCGCAAAATACATTTTACGAGTGGATGCGGCAACGTGGCAAACTCGGCGGGCAACATAAAGTCCCTCGTTTGTTCAACATGCGCGAATATGTTGACGAACTGAAAAAAATAGCAAACTGTTGATATTTACATAGGTTATATAATGTGAGAATTATTTTCAAATTTACTAAGCGCCTGTTTAAGTTTTATCAAATTGATTTACTATAACAAAAGCACATAGTACTATACATTTTAAAATAAATAAGATATCGAATTTTATCACAAATGATTCAAAGGTTTTAACAAGGAATACCAAAGGTTTGCATATAATCGGATTCTTTTATGAACATAGTGATTCCTTTATGTTCATTGTGGTTAAAATGTAAGATTTAGGAAATTACGGGATATCACTTCATCCGCTGTATCCGCATGGCATTTAAAATAGCCAGTAAAGCTACCCCAACATCGGCAAAAACAGCTTCCCACATGGTTGCCAGCCCGCCTGCACCCAGAATAAGCACGGCCGCCTTTATCGCAAAAGCCAGGATAATATTCTGCCATACAATACGTTTTGTAACTTTGCTGATTTTAATAGCCACAGCTATCTGCGAAGGCCGGTCGTCCTGAATTACCACATCTGCCGTTTCAATGGTGGCATCACTCCCCAATCCGCCCATGGCTATACCTACATCGCTAAGTGCAACAACAGGTGCATCATTTACGCCGTCGCCCACAAACGCAACCGATTCCCCCGCCTCTTTAATTTCCTTCACTTTATTTACCTTATCTCCGGGTAAAAGGTCGCCGCATGCGCGGTCGATACCCAATTTACCGGCAACATCGGCAACTACCGAGGCTTTATCACCGCTAAGCATGGTTGTTTTCACTCCCAGAGCATGTAAATTTTCGACGGCTTGTTTGGCATCGTCTTTTATTTCGTCGGCTATGGTAATGTAGCCGGCATACTCGTTATCTACTGCTATTACAAGGGTAGTATATAAACTTCGTTTTACCGCATTATCATAACTAATGCCAAATTTATCAAGCAACTTGCTGTTACCGACCAAAACCGGCTTATTTCCGATAAGCGCTTTCAGGCCTAACCCAGCAAATTCTTCCACACCTTTAAGTTCTATGGAATTATCAATTTCACCTACATAGTTATGGATTGCCGTAGCCACCGGGTGAGTTGATTTACTTTCGATTACGTTGACCCATTGTAATAACTCATCCTTATTAAACTGCGGATTAAAAACAAGTTCGTGTACGTTAAACACAGCTTTGGTTAAAGTGCCGGTTTTATC
>JAISFN010000119.1 GCA_031263585.1 Prevotellaceae bacterium
AACTCCGATTAGTTTTGCGGGTGCAAAGGTATATAAAAATATCTTTACTCCAAATGCATTGTCGAATATTTACATTTTTTAACAGAAATATCCCTGTCACACAGTAGCTTACACATAGTCCTTTAACAATATTTCTTTCAATTGTGCTGCGCCATCGGTTGCTTTGGCTTGTATTAAGTTGATATTACGTCTCCGGCAATAATTTACCGCATTAGGATCGATCAGGTAAACAGGGATTTTTTCACTTGCATAATTTACCAATCCTGCTGCTGGAGATAAACATTTAGCGATGTGCCGATAACTACAAATATATCTGCCGAAAGAACCAGTTGTGCGGCAGGGGTAATCATCGGAACGGCTTCGCCAAACCATACAATGTGCGGGCGTAACTGGCTCCCGTCCGAAGCCGTATCACCCCAGTTAATATCCTTATAACCAAGGTTCGAAATTAAGTTTTCGTTTTTTGAACTCCGTACCTTCGTCAATTCGCCATGCAAATGCATTACCTGTCGGCTATCTGCCCGCTCGTGCAAATTATCAACATTTTGGGTAACAATGTGCACATCAAAATATTGTTGCAAATTGGCCAGTATTTTATGGGCAATGTTAGGTTCTGCGTTTTCAAGTTGTCGGCGGCGTTCGTTATAAAACTTAAGTACAAGCTGAGTGTCCTCATACCAGCTCTCGATATTGGCAACTTTCATTAATTATTTTAGTTTCAAAAATACAAGGACGTGCAAAATACCCCTTGATATTTGCTTAATGCTTTGTTGTTGAATAACTATAATTTACACGTTATTTATAATTTAGCATTAGTTTACAATCGAAAATATTTTTTTAACGGGGATTTATTGTATTTTTGTTTGATACTTTTGAATAAATCAATCCAAAATACATATCATGCACATTGCAATAGCCGGAAACATAGGAAGCGGAAAAACCACCTTAACAAGTTTGTTATCTCGCCATTACGGATGGGAGCCGCAATTCGAAGATGCCGAAAATAATCCGTATATTAATGATTTTTATGAAGATATGCAGCGGTGGTCGTTTAACCTGCAAATATTCTTTTTGAACAAACGTTTTAAAAGCATTGTCGAGATTAGGAAAAACACAAGTACAGCTATTCAGGATCGGACAATATACGAGGATGCCTGTATATTTGCCCCAAACCTACACTACATGGGCTTGATGAGCACACGCGATTTTGAAAATTACCGGTCATTATACAACCTAATGATTTCGTTGGTAACCCCACCCGACTTGTTGATTTATCTGCGGGCATCGGTACCTACTCTGGTCAACCAGATCCAAAAGCGCGGCCGTGAGTATGAAGCCGGCATACGTATTGATTATCTGTCGAAACTGAATGAACGCTACGAAGAGTGGATTGAAGACTATAAAAAAGAAGGAAAACGTTTGATAATTGATGTTGATACGGTAAACTTCTCCGAACGGGCAGAAGATTTAAGCATGGTAATAAATAAAATAGATGCCCAGTTGTACGGGTTGTTTTAATTAACAGAGATGTGCGATGTGAGATATGCGATGTGCGAAAAATCGCAATACGTAATACACATATCACAATTAACACATACATTATCCCTCGCTGCCACGCGATTTTATCGCATGAAGCTTTCGGATAAATAACGCCGCGTGAAGGAATCCGTGCGACAGCAAGGGGAACAGAATAATCAGAAAGTTAATTGATAAAAAACAGAGATGAATAACACTTGGAAAATATGCCTTGCATCAATAGCATTATTAGTAATAATTTGTATCAGTAGTAGTTGTAGTAATAACAATACTGAATATGAAATATCGAATATGCCCGATAATTTTGTTCGACTACTTAAATACAAAGGTTCTGATTCAATTGTAGCAATACCCGAAAATTTTGGGCGTAGGAAGGTTTTAGAAATTAGTATTGCCGCTTTCAAAAATGATACTAATTTAATTTCCGTTTCTATACCAAACACCGTAAGGTCAATTTCGTCTGAAGCGTTCAAGGGTTGTACCGCCTTAAAATCCGTATCTTTTTCCAATCAATTACAGCTGATAGAAAATGAAGCATTTGCCGATTGTGTCTCGCTAACGTCAATAAACTTGCCCGACTCTGTTAAACAGATAGAAAACCGTGCATTTGGCAGGTGTACCGCTTTGCAACGAGTTGTTATGAACTCAAATACAAAAGTAGATAATTATGCCTTTGACGCTTGTAACTCTCTCCGATATCCAACGGGAAGCCCTAAGGTAGATTGGATAATAACATATACTCGAGAGTATTATTCTAGGAAAGAAACGTCATTAAAGTTTCTGACAGATATGTTTCGAGAAAGGTTTTATCCCTTTTATGAATCGTTGTTCGGGGATAATAATTCAAAAACTTATGATCAAATCCGTGGAGAAATAACAGGAAAACATGATAATGCTTTTGTAGCTCTGGCAAATCTGTCAAGATTTCATGTCGAGAATATTAAACCAACATATAATGGTTTACCATCAAAATTTACTAACGAACTTGGTACTAAGCCCGATGGTAAAATATTGATTGTTCAATACTGGCCTCATTCTTTTGAAATAGACTTTTCTGCAATAGCATGTTTACCTAAACGATACATACCTTTTTATTTTTCAGAAATACAATACATTGTTTATGTAACATATAAACCTGCAAAGACCGTGTATTATACAAACGGCGGCGCTATAACGGAAACAAAAGCGTTTGTTGATGTATATAAACTCAACAACAGCAATTCTTTCACGTTACTGAAAAATATAGGGAGCCGTAATAGCAGACCTGCGCCAATTCAAACAATGAGCACAGATATAACTATGTGGTTAACTTATAGCAATATGGCGGATATGGTGAATCAGGCAATCGAATATATTAATGTATTAGCTGAAAAATGAGAACGCATTCATATCTAATAGACAGGTACACAAGCTGCCGCGCGATTTAATCGCATGGAGCTTTCGGATAAATAACATCACGTGAAGGGATTCGCGAGGCAGCGGTTAAAAATGGTAGCAGGTAGCAAGAATCAAGTAGCACGACAAACCCTTCCAAAGGAGGGATTTGGGGAGGCTTCATTATTAACGGCAAATATCAAACATAAAGCCATACAGCTTGGTTTCGATGCTTGCGGCATTGCCCGAGCCGGTTATTTAGAGAGCGAGCAAAACCACTTTGATGCATGGCTTCAACAGGGTATGCACGCCGATATGGCCTATATGCAAAACAATGCAGCCTTGCGTTTAAACCCCAGCCTGTTAGTTGACGGAGCGAAGTCGGTAATTTGTTTGTTAATGAATTATAAGCCGGCAGAACAACAAAACGGACAGGCGCCTAAAATTGCCCGGTATGCATACGGGCGCGATTATCACGATATTATTTGGGAAAAACTGAATTTATTGCTCGATTATATCCGGCAGTGCACTCCTGAAGTTAAAGGAAGAGGTTTTAGCGATTCAGCCCCTGTATTTGAAAAGGCATGGACGGTACGGGCAGGATTAGGCTGGATCGGGAAAAACTCTATACTGATATCACCTGTATTTGGATCTTTTATATTTCTGGCAGAATTAATTGTGGATATTGAATTGGATTATGACCAACCCTATGCATCAAATGGTTGCGGAGAGTGTAACCGCTGTATGGCCAATTGCCCTACAGGCGCTATTTATGCCCCGAAGACGGTGGATGCCCGGAAATGTATTTCGTACCAAACTATCGAGAATAAAGGCGTGATAACGGTTGATACCAACGGCTGGCTCTTCGGTTGCGATATTTGTTTACAAGTATGCCCGTGGAATAAACGAACTCCGGCAAGCAAACATACCGAGCTTGCACCTTTGCCTCAAATACTAAGCATGACGGCTGATGACTGGCAGAATATTACCGAAGATGAATTTAAAGCAATTTTCCGGCAATCGCCATTAAAACGGGCTAAATATGCTGGAATAAAACGTAATTTAAAGCATGTATTAGACCATTTATCGAACAAGGATTTATAATTGAAAATGCTAACGGGTATCACGATATCCTGCACACAACTTTTTTAATTTGATTGTAATATACGATGTACGAAAAATCTCAAATCTGCAATTTAAATCATAAATTATATAAACAAGATGTTATATGAATAAGAAAGTTCTTTTAATGATTCTCGACGGATGGGGAATCGGCAAGCATGACAAAACCAATGCTATTTATACTACCGGAACGCCAAATATGAACGCTTTGGAGAAAAAATATCCGAACGCCCAATTACTTACCAGCGGTGAAAATGTAGGATTACCCGACGGACAAATGGGCAACTCGGAAGTAGGACACCTGAACATAGGCGCCGGACGCATTGTATACCAAGATTTAGTAAAAATAAACATTGCATGCCGCGATAACAGCATCATGCAAAACCCCGAAATTATAAATGTATTTACCTACGCTAAAGAAAAAGGCAAGCAAATCCATTTTATGGGATTAACTTCCGATGGCGGAGTACACAGTTCGTTAGACCATTTGTATATGCTTTGCGACATTGCCAAAGAGTACGGTATTGAAAAAACATTTATCCATTGTTTTATGGATGGCCGCGATACTGACCCAAAAAGCGGGAAAAGCTATTTAAAACAATTGGAAAACCATTTGGCGAAATCAACAGGTAAAATCGCCTCGGTTATCGGGCGTTATTATGCAATGGACCGCGATAAACGCTGGGACAGGATAAAAGAAGCCTACGACCTACTTGTTAACGGAAAGGGCAAGTCGGCTATTGATATCCAACAGGCCATGCAGGAATCGTATGATGAAGGGATTACTGACGAATTTATCAAACCAATCGTACATGTGGGAGCTGATGGCAAACCGCTCGGTACGATTGAGGAAGGCAATGCAATTATCTTTTTCAATTACCGCAACGACCGCGCCCGCGAACTTACTATTGTATTAACCCAACAGGATATGCCCGAACAAGACATGAAAACCATACCCGGTTTGTATTATTGCTGCATGACACCTTACGATACAACATTCAAAGGTATGCATATACTGTTTGATAAAGACAATGTTGAAAATACCATAGGCGAGATAGTTGCCAAAGCCGGAAAAAAACAGTTGCGTATTGCCGAAACCGAAAAATATGCGCACGTAACTTTCTTCTTCTCAGGTGGACGCGAAGCCGAGTTCGAGGGAGAATCCCGCAGCCTTATCCCTTCGCCCAAAGTGGCTACTTACGATTTAAAGCCCGATATGAGCGCTTTTGAGGTAAAAGACGCCCTTATTGTCGAATTGAATAAAAAAGACCTTGATTTTATTGTCCTTAACTTTGCCAATGGCGATATGGTAGGCCATACCGGAATATACAGCGCTATTCAGCAAGCTATAAAGGCCGTTGATCAATGTGTTGGGGAGATTGTAAAATCGGCGCAGGATAACGGGTATTCGGTGGTAATTATTGCCGACCATGGTAATGCCGATAACGTGCTGAATGCCGACGGCTCGCCAAATACGGCACATTCATTGAATCCGGTTCCCATTATTGTGGTGGATAATGATATTAAAATGATAGAAAATGGTATTTTAGCCGATGTTGCACCCACCATTTTATATATGATGGGCATACCTGCACCAAAAGAAATGACTGGCAAAGTATTGATAAAATAAAACAGATACTCATGCAAATATCAGAGGGAGTCAGTTATAGCTCCCTCTATGCATTATAAAGCCCTGATTCATGAATCTATACATCATTCGTTTTTAGCTTTGCGTTTACGATCATTTTCGTCTAATAGAATTTTACGCATGCGCATAGCGTTAGGGGTTATTTCAACATATTCATCCTCATTAATATATTCCAAAGCTTCTTCCAGACTGAAAATAACCGGCGGGGCGATATTTGTTTTTTCATCGGAACCTGAAGCACGTATATTGGTGAGTTTTTTGGTTTTACAAACGTTTACGGTCAAATCTTCCGACCGCGTATGCTCGCCAATTACCTGTCCGGCATATACTTCAACCCCGGGGCGAATAAAGAAAACACCACGATCTTGCAGTTTATCAATAGCATATGCAATTGCCATACCCGTATCCAATGATACCAGCGAACCGCTATTACGCATTTCAATCTCGCCGCGATATGGTTCGAAACCCTTTAGTATATGAGAAATAACAGCTTCGCCCTGTGTTGCGGTAAGCATATTGCTACGTAAACCGATAAGTCCGCGCGAGGGTATTTCGAACTCCAAATGTTGTCGATCGCCTTTCGTCTCGATACTTCTCAGCAAACCTTTGCGGTGCGATACCATTTCGATAACCTTACCCGAAAGTTCCTCGGGTATATCGATATACAAATATTCAATGGGTTCACATTTTTCACCCTCAATTTCCTTTATCACTACTTGCGGCTGCCCCACTTGCAGCTCATAACCTTCGCGACGCATGGTTTCGATTAAAATACTGAGATGCAACACCCCGCGTCCGAATACAATGTGCGAATCGGCATTTTCGCCGGGTTGCACTCGCAAAGCCAGATTTTTCTCCAGTTCGCGGTCAAGCCTCTCTTTCAAATGGCGCGAAGTAACATATTTACCATCGTGTCCATAAAACGGGGAATTGTTAATGGTGAACAACATGCTCATGGTAGGCTCATCAACCGAAATGGGGTCAAGAGCTTCGGGATTTTCATAATCGGCAACGGTATCGCCTATTTCAAATCCCTCGATACCAGTAATGGCACAAATATCACCGCATTGCACTTCGTTCATTTTCTTTTTTTCAAGCCCTTCGAATGTCATCAATTCCTTAATCCGGCTACGCACAACGCTCACCCCATCGCGTTTTACCAACGATACATTCATACCCTGTTTAAGTGTTCCGCGGGCAATACGCCCTACAGCTATACGTCCCAGGTAATTTGAATATTCCAATGATGTTATCAACATTTGAGGTGTTCCCTCTATGATTTTCGGTGCAGGAATTTCGCTCAATATGCACTCTAACAACGGAGTAATATCCGTTGACGGGATTCGCCAGTCTGTCGAGATCCAACCTTGCTTTGCACTGCCATATACGGTTTTAAAATCTAATTGTTCTTCGGTAGCGCCAAGGTTGAACATCAGGTCAAAAACCTGCTCGTTTACTTCCTCGGGACGGCAATTGGGCTTATCCACCTTGTTAATTACCACAATAGGTTTTAGCCCTAATGATAAGGCTTTTTCAAGCACAAAGCGCGTTTGGGGCATAGTACCCTCGAACGCATCAACCAGCAACAACACACCGTCCGCCATATTGAGCACACGCTCTACTTCGCCTCCGAAATCGGCGTGGCCGGGCGTATCTATAATGTTAATTTTATAGTCTTTATATCGTACTGATACGTTTTTGGAGAGTATAGTAATACCCCGTTCCCGTTCAAGGTCGTTATTATCCATAATCAATTCTCCGGCCTTCTCTGCATCGCGGAATAGTTTTCCTGTCAGTATCAGTTTGTCAACCAATGTCGTTTTTCCGTGGTCAACGTGGGCAATAATCGCAATGTTTCGTATTTTCTGCATCACAAAAATTTTAGGGCGCAAAGGTATAAAAAATGAATGAAACTTCATTATTATTACATAGTACTAAAAATCATGTAATTATCAATCATATTCTTTAAAACATCTTATCCTGAATAATTATCAATTGAGGTATTAGGGCAAATACATGAAAAAACAATCAAACATCAAATTATTGATATATAGCAATATAAATCTAGTGTAAAATATAATTTCATGCGTTTGCCCTGATTGTAGTATAATTGAAAATTGAATTTATTATGTAAATTTACAGCTCGAATTCATTTTGTAATTACACATAACAAAGCATGAAAAAACTTATATTTTCGATTCTCCTTATTATAGTCGGGAGTAGTTTATTCGCCCAGATGGAAACAGCCAGCTGGACTTTCAAATCGAACAAACTGAATGATAGCGAATATGAACTGGTATTTACAGCCGATATCATACCAAATTACCACATGTACAGCATGAATGTGTCCAGCGGAGGCCCCATGCCCTTAAAAATAGTATTTGAGCCGGGTAATGGATATGAACTTGTTGAAGGCATCGAAGCCCGTTCACCCGAACATGAAGAGTTCGATGAGATATTCGAAATGGATGTCAAGTATTTTGACAGTGAAGCTATTGTTGTTCAGAAAGTAAAGCTTACGGCTGATAAAGCCGTAATAAAAGGTGCTGTTGAATACCAGACTTGTGGCGAGAACCAGTGTTTCCAAGGTGAAGACGATTTTTCGTTTACACTGGCTTCGGGGGCGACGCAACAAAGCGTGGTAAGCCCAAAAGCCGAAGATAATTCCGGTGAAAAAAGCGAATCGTTGTGGATGTTCTTCTTTATTGCGTTTGCTGCCGGATTGGGAGGCATTTTAACTCCTTGCGTATTCCCCATGATTCCGATGACCGTTAGTTTCTTTATGAGTGGGAGCGATAAACGGGTTGTTGGAGCCATTAAGGGCATTATATTTGGTTTATCGGTTACTTTAATCTATACAATTATCGGGGTTATTGTCGCCTTGACCAAAAATGTAGGACTGGCCGATGTGCTCAGCAACAACTGGATTCCCAACCTTATTTTCTTCCTGTTGTTTGTGATATTTGCCATTTCGTTCCTTGGAGCATTCGAAATAACCTTGCCGTCGTCCTTGGCAAACCGTGCCGATAGGCAGGCCGATAGGGGCGGATACATTGCTTCATTCTTCTTGGCTATCGTTTTGGCTATCGTATCGTTCTCGTGTACAGGTCCCTTTGTAGGAGCAATATTAGTTGAGGCTGCACAGGGCGGACTGGCTTTAAAACCCATTGTCGGCATGTTCGGCTTCGGACTGGCACTATCCCTGCCTTTTGTTATTCTGGCATTTTTCCCATCAATGGTTAAAAAATTACCCAAATCGGGCGGATGGCTTAACTCTGTTAAGGTTGTTTTCGCGTTCATTCTGCTGGCTTTCGGTATGAAATTCCTGACCGTAGTAGATACCGACCTAGAATTGAACGTTATAACACGCGATGTATTCATCGCCATATGGATTGTATTGTTCATTTTGCTAGGATTATATCTGCTGGGAAAAATCAAATTCTCGCACGACAGTGATTTACAGCATGTAGGGGTGTTTCGTCTCTTTGTAGTTATCGTATCATTCTCATTTGCCGTGTATTTGATTCCCGGATTATTCGGTGCGCCTTTGGCCGCCATATCAGGATTCATGCCCGCACAAGATAAACAGGTATTCGATCTGACAAAATCATCAGAAGTCCTTACCATGATACCTGCAAAAAATTACCAGATAGGTTCCGTACCTCAGATAAGCAGCAATAAACTTTACGGAACACCCAAATATGCTGATTTCCTCCATTTGCCAACAGGCATACAGGGTTATTTCGACCTGAAGGAAGGGTTGGCCTGTGCCAAACAGCAGAATAAGCTCGTTTTGCTCGACTTTAAGGGACACCGCTGTGCAAACTGCAAAAAAATGGACAAGGAAGTTTTCACCGACCAACGGGTGATTGAGTATATCAACAAAAATTTTACCGTGATTGGGCTTTATGTTGATGATGAAACCGAATTGCCCCAAAGCGAATGGGTAAAAGGAATGGATGGTAAAGACAAAAAAACAATCGGCAAAATTAATCGCGAATACCAGATGTCTAAGTTTAAACAGGCTTCGCAGCCTTATTTTGCCATTACCGACAGCGATGAAAACATTCTTATCGATGGGGTCGGTTATATGTCGAACCCCGACAAATTTCTCGAATGGCTAAAAAAAGGCGTTGCAGTATTTCAATCGAAATAAGCAATTATATATAAGTAAAGCGGTCTCCTGACCGCTTTTAAAATACCATATCATGTACAAGATATTTTTCAACAGCAGGGCTTTCATTATATCCGATAATTTTGAAGAGTGCTTTTCGCAAATAAACGGCGTTGCCGCAAAAATTAATACTCCAGATGAAATGGGCGAACTGCTCACTTATTTCGAAACCGCTTATCAAACTCATTCCCTGTGGCTATATGCGCCCGATACTGAAAAAGCTTTTGCGTGGTTTTCGGCTTGCTTTTCGACAATTGAGGCTGCCGGGGGACTTGTACAAAACAAAAACAACGACTATCTTTTAATTTATCGTTTCGAGCGCTGGGACTTGCCCAAAGGTAAACGTGAAAAAAAGGAAACTCCCGAAGAAACCGCCCTTCGCGAGGTGGAGGAAGAATGTTCGTTAAGCAACCTGAACCTTTACTCGCACATTACCGATACTTACCATACATACCGCCTAAACAACAAGCTATGCCTGAAAAAAACCTACTGGTACAAAATGAAATACAATGGAACCCTGCAACCCAGTCCGCAAACGGAAGAACTTATTGAAAAAGCCGTTTGGGTTTCGGATTCACATTTGTACGAATATGTCATAGATATGTATGCATCAATAAAAGAGGTATTTATCGAAGCTGGAATCAAGCTGATCCATTAATATGCTAATTTGAAAATTTATGAAGTGTGATATGTGCACAGCGATGTGCAATTTTTCGTATATCACATATCCAATTAAACAGTCCTGCCCCTTGATTTTTGCTACTATCTTTCAACTTTTGAGAGCCCCTACTTACCTTACTTATAACCTGAGTTCAACAAAAGAAAAGTATAAAAAATGGTAAGTTAGCTAAATTTTATTATATTTATATCTCAAAATCAATAATATAAATAGAAATTACGGCGCAACTTACCATCAACAAAATTATTGAAATCTATTGTATTGCAGACGATTTTTGCAAAGAATCCTCAAAAGAAATCGAAAAACACCAGATTCTGCCTAATGATGGTAAACGGCGTCGAAACCGCTCATCTGCCATGTCCGATGCTGAAATTATTAGCATTATGATCTGTTTTTACTACGGCTGTTTCCGAAATCTGAAACATTTTTACCTGTTTTATACTAGTAAACATTTGCAGAGCGAATTTTCTAATCTCCTTTCCTAAAATCGTTTTGTTGAACTTGAGCGGAAAGTCATGATTCCCTTTGCCCTGTTTTTGAAGCTGGTTTGTTTTGGCGAGTGTACAGGCATCACCTTTATTGATTCCGCTAAAATAGCCGTTTGCAAAAACAAACGCATCAAACGCAAGCGTGTTTTTAAGGACGCGGCAAGCATTAGCAAAAGCACGCCGGGTTGGTTTTATGGATTCAAACTCCCTCTGGCGGCCAATGATAAAGGCGGACTGCTCTATTTTTGCATTACTCCCGCTAATGCGGATGACAGACAATGGTCTGTAATTCAACTTCTGTGCAAAAAACTGTTCGGAAAACTCTATGGCGGCAAAGCTTATCTCTCTGCCTCCCTGTGCAAACTGCTTTTTGAAGAGGGATGGCGCCTGATTACCGGTGTCGAAAACAATATGAAAAATCGCCTGATGACTATGATAGATAAAATACTTCTCAGAAAATGCTCTGTTATTTAAATAATTAACGACGAATTAAAAATATCTGCGATATTGAACATTCCAGGCGCCGCAGTCCGGTAAACTTTCTGATAAATCTGTTTGCCGACATATAGTTTCTTTGAGAAAAAACCTGCCATAAAGCTTGAGCGTTCCCAGCCAACCGGACAACTCGAATTATTTTATTAAGCAATCTCTTACTCATTCGATTTACAAATAAAACCCGGCTTGTAAAATATCCGGGCTAAATTTTCTCATCTCTCCTGATGGTAGATTTATGTTATAATTAGTGAACGGATTACGTCAAACTCAGATTATTAATATTGTTGACAATATAATACTTTTATATACAACATGCAATATTGATGTATTTTTTCAATAAAAAACATTTGCTATTTAAAAAAAAGTTTGTAACATTGCATACGATAAACTGCAAAACATCTTTTTTAAACTATATGCATTATAGCGTTTCCATACTTTCTCCGCTAAGCCTGTTATTGTCAATCAATAACTTTGGTATAGGAATTGCAGAGAGAGAGAGAGAGAGAGAGAGAGAGAGAGAGAGACGCACCGCCAATTCTAACTTTCCGCGCGGATAATATAAAATTTCTTTTCGATATAATATCATTGATTATCAGCAATTATAAATTATTTTTCAACTTTCTTGTTAAAAATTTGGTTTGTATTATAAATTAATTTATATTTGCATCATATTTGTAAAGTAATTAAATTTATAAAGCAATAAGCGATGAAAAAATTAAGCCTCCTGTTATTGTTACTAACAGTACAAACCATAACAATATTTGCCCAGACTAAAATATCCGGAACGGTTAAAAATCAAAAAGGAACCGGCCTTGCAAGTGTTAACATCAGCGTTGCCGACTCGTATGATGGGGGGACTACCGATAACAACGGTTACTACTCGTTTAATACAAATGAAAAAGGCCAAACAAGTCTTGTATTCAGTATTTTAGGATATACTATCCTTGAAAAAGATATAATTATTGCCGGAGATACTTTAACCGTTAATGCTGTTTTAAAGGAAGATACACAAGAACTGGAAGCCGTTGTTGTTACGGCAGGATCATTTGAAGCCAGCGATAAAAAACGAGCGGTAACCGTATTAAGTACATTAGACGTATTGACTACGGGCGGCGCAAATGCCGATATAACAGCAAGCCTTAAAACATTACCCGGAGCGCAACAGTTGGGAGACCAGGAAGGCTTGGCCGTACGCGGCGGTTCGACCTACGAAACCAAACAATATATTGATGGTACGTTGGTGAGTAAGCCCTACTACACAGGCCAGCCCAATGTAGCACAACGCGGACGCTTCTCTCCTACCCTATTTAAAGGTACAGTATTCAGCACCGGCGGATATTCGGCACTGTACGGACAGGCATTGTCCTCGGCGCTGATACTAGAATCGGTGGATATACCGGCAATGTCCCAGGCTGGCTTTTCATTGTCCGATGTATTTTTAGGGGCAGATTTTCAACACGTTGCCAATAATCGTAAATCATCGTGGGGCGTCAGCGCCGGTTATACAAACCTCAGCCCTTATTTCAACATGGTAAAGCAAAGAGATTACTATTATACTATGCCCGAATATTATAACGGCGATGCCAATTTCAGGATAAAAACCAAGTCGGGCGGGATTTTGAAATACTATACAACCTTATCCAGCAGTAAAATAGGAGTAGAACTCTCCAATATCGACTTCGATAATTACAAAAACAACATGGATATAAAAAATACCAACTGGTACAATAACATAAGCCTGCGCGAATATTTGAAAAACGGCTGGAAAATGAACCTTGGGTTAAGCTACAGTTACAATGTCGATAAATTCCACCAACAAGTATACGACTTAAACGGCAATCCGGCAACTTTACTATCCCCAGTACTTGATTCGATATACAATTATAATATTAAAACACGCCAGAATTTTGCCCAGGCAAAAGCTGTATTCGAAAAAAGCTTTACCGGAAATAATGCTTTACGCTTTGGCACCGAGTACTGGCACGAAAATAGCCGTAACAACTATAAGCTATATAACATTACATTAGAAGATAATTTACTGGCTATGTTTGCCGAAACCGATGTGCATTTAATGGCAAAACTGGCGGTAAAATTGGGAGCACGTGCCGAATACTCAAGCGTTATCGACCGTTGGAATATAGCTCCCCGTGCATCGCTGGCCTATAAAACAGGTACTTACTCGCAAGTATCGGCAGCTTACGGTATGTTTTACCAAAAGCCCGAAAATATCCAGCTGCTATTTGCCAGCAATTTACATTACCAGCAAGCATCGCACTACATTTTAAACTATAATTACAGCTCGTTGGGGCAAACCATGCGCATCGAGGGGTTTTACAAAACCTACGACAATTTGGTTAAAACTGTACCCAACTATAACAACAACGGCTCGGGCTACGCACGCGGCACCGAAATATACTGGAGGGATAAACGAAGCTTCCAGCGGTTCGATTACTGGGTAAGCTACTCATATGTAGACACCAAGCGCGATTATATGAATTACCCTGAAAAACTGCAACCTAATTTTGCGGCCAACCACACGGCAACCTTGGTTGTAAAAAGCTTTTTTATCAAACTAAAAACCGGTTTTAATATTACATACAGTTTTGCATCGGGGCGACCCTACTACAATTTGATGAAAAATAACGGTAACAACAATTACCATATTGCCGACAGGGGTAAAACCCGCAATTATAACGACCTTGGGTTCAGTTTGAACTGGCTTGTCAATTGGTTCGGATCGAACGGAGTTGTTGTGGCATCCGTTACTAATGTATTAGGACAGAAACAAGTATACGGCTACAACTATTCGGCAAACGGCAACATAAAACGCCCAATTATGCCTACTGCCGACCGTTTCTTTTTCATTGGTATATTTTTGAACTGGGGTGTCGATCGTACTCAGGATATTATAGATGGACGATATTAAACAGTTTTTTAATGTGATAATGTGCCAATGACGGAAGGTAAATAAACATATCAATAAATAAACGTTTTACTATTAATAATTTAAAAATCAATATTATGAAAATTCTATTCTTTACAATTGCATTAATCTGTACATTAACGGTATCAGCACAACAACCTGATAAATATACTCAGGCAATGTACGCTAACATGGCAAAAGTCGATTCGGCAAAAACAGTACGCGAAAAATTAGAGCTAAGCAATACCTTCGAGCGGATTGCCAAAGCCGAAAAAGATAAATGGCAACCCTATTATTACGCAGCTATGCTACAAATACTTCGCACTTACGAAATGAAAGGGAACGAAACTCAAAATATCGATGAGGTTTTAAATAAAGCGGATAATTTGCTGATTTCCGCAGAGGTGATAAGTCCCAATAACTCTGAAATACTATGCTTGCAAAGCATGGCTACTTCGGCGCGTATCCCGGTCGATTATATGACGCGCGGCGCCCAATACGGCCAACAGGCTTCGGAGATATTAAAAAAGGCTATTAAAGCAGATCCCAGTAATCCGCGAGCATACCTGCTAATGGGGCAAACAACATTTTATACTCCCGAATTTATCGGTGGGGGAAAAGACAAAGCCAAACCCCTGATTGAAAAAAGTCTGGAGCTTTTCGAGACATTCAAACCGTCTTCAACACTCGATCCTGTATGGGGTAAGCCGATGGCACAATTACTGCTTAAACAATACAACTAAGCATTGTAAATTGATTATTGAAGATTGAAAAATATTTTATTTTCCACTAAATAAATAATTTATAATTATACAAATGTAATAATAAATTGTTTTGACTGCTTAGTAGTTTACCTATGATTTAAAAAATGGGAAATACTATTATCTATTTTGACACTGTCCATAAGATTGTGTAAATGAAAAACTGCAGGTATTATTATTTGCAGTTTTTTATTTATGTATAATTTTGCTAAAGCCTAATTTTATGGCCATTCCAAAAGAATATTTAGGTGGCGTTCTCCAAAGTATGCTAAGAAACTGTTTAAATTTTATTGCGAATAAATTCTATTGAGCATCAAAGCGATAAAAGCCATATGTATCATGGCTTCACTTGTAGAAACCTTGTACTCGTAATCTTTAGCCAGCCTGCTAAAATTTTTCAGCCATGAAAATGTCCGCTCCACAACCCAGCGTTTAGCTAGGGGCAAACCCGTTTGATTTGTCTGAACGCAAGGTGATTTCCATGTCCCACCCAAAGTCATTTTTGACATTTTCTTCCAGCTCGCCCCGGTAATCCTCGCCGGTGTAAATCTTCTTCATCCGCTCAAAACGACCGCCCGGGGATTTGATCTCCCTGAAGTCAACTTTGCCGTCATTTTCGTTGGCCGCATGTATTTCGACCGTCAGCAGTAAACCATGGGTATCCGTGATGATGTGCCTTTTGCGTCCCTTTAATTTTTCCAACATCCACGCCACGAATTTCGCCTCCTACGCGGGTAGTCTTCACGTTTTGACTGCCGATCAGTCCCTCGCTGGGCGATCGGCGCTTTTTTTGCCGTCCCCTGCATTTGTCCCGCAAATTTTCATGTATTTCCTCGAATATACCGTCTTCTTTCCATCGTGAAAAATAATAATAGGCCGGTTGCCGTTTCGGGAAATCGCACGGTAGCATGCGCCGCTAGCAACCAGTCTTTAATAAGTAAAAAACAGCGTTCAATATTTCCCGCAATGGGTGTTTACGCTTGCGGATATCACCAATTATTTGTATCATTGCAGCATATTGGCTGCCGGTTAACTTGGTCGAATAATTTGTCATCGTTATTTATGTGTTGATAACCATAAATATACAAAGTACTATCTAAATAAATAGCTGATATACAATATTTTATTCTGATTTTAAACAGCTTCTAAATCTTTTTGGACTCCTCCTCCATTATAATACATTGCTCCTAAATTATTCAAAGCTAATGGATAATTATCTTCAATTACCTTATTGTAGAATTCTATACTTGTTGAGTAATTTTTATCAATACCTTTTCCATAATGATACATCATCCCTAAGTTATAGGCGACGACAGGCTCTCCTTTATTAGATGCCTTCAAAAAACATTCTTATGCTTCTGCGTAATTTTCTTTGTACAAGAATGTTATACCCAAAACATTTAATTCATATGTGCCTCTTTTATTAGCTTGTTTCACTAGTGTCCCATTAAAATTGGGACGTTATAAAAAATCAAATAAACTTGTCTCATTAGAACCGCATCGCTTTTTGTCATATTGAAAATTAGTTTTGTTGAAGAGGTCTTTTAAGTGAGTTTTATCCGTCAGTGATATACTTAGAATTTGGAGAACTTCATATGTGCTTCTGTCAAGTTCCATATCATGATGAATGATTGTGACCAAACAGTAGGCACATATGGCAGCATAGATTTGTATTCTTACGGCATTCTCCGTAGTACCCCAAAACTTTTTAATTTTGAGGTGTTGCTTGAGCCATTTGAAGAACAATTCCACCTGCCAACGGTTCTTATACAACTCGGCAACTTGAAGGGCAGATATATCCATAGCATTAGTTAAGAATACAAACTTTCGTTTTTATTCTTCATCCCAATAGTGAACCAGCCGAAGTTTCTCAGGATAGTATTGTTTCGGATAAAAGCCGGTCAGTTCGATCATCATATCTGAAAGTACATTCTTCGGTAACCTTCGCTTCCATTTGACAGCTTTGTATTGGAGATTCTTCTTTGCTCTGACAACGAAGTGGGCTTCTATTTGATGAATGCGATACAGCATCTTGAAGTTGTTATATGCGCGATCAAATATATAGTAAGACCCGGATTCATAAAGGATTTCATCTATTGTTTTTGAGTCATGAACAGAAGCTGTTGTAATATGGAAGAATGCCGGAATTTGAGTTTCCACGTCATACAAGGTGTGGATCTTAATCCCACCTTTCTTCTTTCGGAACTTTGCCCACCAGAAGACATTTAGACATAGGTCGATTGTTGTGGAATCAAAAGCATATACATTTCCTCCCAGCTTGAAGATGCCTGTAGCATGTTTCTGTCTGGCTTCATTTACGAGAAAGTAAGCAAATTCTTCAAAGATGCGGTAATCTCTATCTTGATTCGCCCGAGCCAAAGATGATTTTGACACATTCTTACCCATCCCTAAATGATAACATTTGGAGCGATGAGCGCCCATAGCAATAATCAAATCTCGCAAACTTTCCCTGTTGGATAATTGACCGAACATAAGCGCAAGCAATTGATTCCAACAAGTGAAAAGTTTCACATACTTATCTCCGCTATACTTGGCTACGATTCGATTGAACTTGTTCCTGTCAAGGAAGGCTGTAAGTTGAGCGAAAACGAATTTGTCCTTATGCATTGCAAATCGATTAGAATTTGCAAAGGTCAGAATTGAAATCTGTTTTTTTTGAAAAACCTCTGTAACTAAATAAATTTCAAATATTTCAAAGAACAATTTGCGATTTTAATGGGACAGAAATGTGCTTGTTTCATTAAATATTTTTTCTCTTCTTCTGCAAGGTCTATTCTAAAAACTTAATGACCAAGATCATTTAAGTTTACTGTGTAGTATAATTTTACATCTTTATATTCTTTACTGAAAACCTCAACATTTACAATACCATCTTTTACATTTATGATTTTCAGAATATCCTCCTGTACATTTTCTTTTTTACCTCCATT
This sequence comes from Prevotellaceae bacterium, assembly GCA_031263585.1. GTDB lineage: Bacteria > Bacteroidota > Bacteroidia > Bacteroidales > UBA932 > JAISFN01. The sequence continues at coordinate 18,152 of JAISFN010000119.1, forward strand.
AATACATAAGAAACAAGACTTATCGCTGATTATTCTAAATTTTTTCTGAATAAACTTCTTTTTGATAATAGACAAAAAAGAAATATCCTTTTCTTGTGATGGAGAGGCTATTTGCCCCACATTATATGTTGATGGATGGCTATTTCCTGATAAATCATCATTCAATAGGTTTTTTAATAAAACCATAAGTTCCTTAAATTTTATTTCCGGACTTGGGCATGTATCAAATCAATGCTTATCATTGATAATAACTATCATAGCACCATATAAAGATACATTTTCAACTTTAAATGGAATAATTATTTTATTTGAGTCAAAGGCTACATTTAGCTCTCCTTTTACCCATTTCGACTTTTGTGATGGACCCGAAAATATTAACACAAAATTTTTACAATTACTTATAGCTTTGTCTATACGATCAGCGTAATCGATTCATGGTTGAATATTTCGAGGAACTATTCAGCATTTTATTTTGTTTTCTTCCAGTATATGACAGATTGCATTTGCTGTACTTGAATTTCTTGTAGAATAACTTATAAAGGCATCATGTTCCATAATTAGTTCCTATGTTTAAATAAATCTTATTGTTCAATATATTACCGCTAAATCGTTATAACTGATATGTTCAAATTAACGGATCTATATTTTTAACAATTTTTACTGGCGCATGATATTCTCGTTCTTGACCGTCACCTTCAAACTCAGCTATCAAAATGCGTTCAACCGATAAAAGAGGAAATCTTGCTTCTTCATCAATATTGTCTAATAACACGATAGATTTTCTACTACGGTATAGTACCATTTTATCTCTACCATCATAGATAATACGAGGATTCTCCGGTTCTCCCTCATATGAATCAATCATTAAGCAAATATCGCCTTTAGAATTTTGGAGGAAATCATAGCTTTTCCCTGTGTTTTTGTTTCTTTCTTTTTTTCCTTCCGATATTTTTTTATTCTTGAGAGAATCCTGTGGTAATAGTTTTTTTGAGATCTCAATAAGTTCCTTAAACTTCAATTCCGGATTTGGATATGCTTCAAGCCAATGCTTGTCGTTAAGAATGATCTTCATTGCACCACGTAAAAGCGTATTTTCAACTTTAAATGGAATAATTATTTTATTTGAATCAAAAGCTACATTCAACTCTCCTTTTACCCATTTTGATGCCTGAGATGATTCTGAAAAAATCAAAAGAAATATTCTACAATTATCAATAGCTTCAGCTATACATTCGGCATAATCATTTCCTGGCGTAATATCCCGAGGAGCCATCCAGCATTTTATTTTATTCTCTTCTAAAACATGGCAAATAGCATTTGCCGTATTTGAATTTTTTGTGGAATAACTTATGAAAATGTCATGTGCCATATTCTTCGTTTTTTATTCTTGCCTAATTACTTTATTTTTTTATTTCAAATCCTAATTTCATTATCAATTTCAATGTAGAGATAGACGTAGCTCTATCATATTCTTTTTCTTGCTCACTCAATTCTTCATATGGAACAAGTCCCGGATGAAGTTTTTCCTTATCAGTCCGTTCATTTCCATATCCCCAACCTTCAGCAATGCGTCCGGCAGCCCATACTTCGTGAATATTTTTTGCCATCGCTTCTGTTAATTCTGTCAGTTCTGATGATAATTCTATACCATCTATGTTTATAGGATTGGGTATATATTTCTTCATTCTTTTTTAATTTCTTATTATTAAAGGTAAGACTTTAGTTATCAGTCGATCTACATCCTTCATATCTTCTGGGATATCATTAAATGGAGCTATATCCGGATGAATAAAAATTTTTTTTAATTCTTTTTTGCTTTCGCCCTTTTCTATTTCAGTCTTTGTTGGTGGACGAAATCCCATTAATAATTTTTCTGTGTTCCAACGGTTATGTTCAACTTTAGCTATTAAATCAATTAGATTTATCATATCTAATTTTTTTTCTTCTACGATATGATCTAATTCGCTTATATTAAAAGAACGTTCTTTAACATTAATCATATTGGCATGATACCTGTTTGACCATTTTTCTACTGTTGGAATCCTAATCCACCCATTATTCAATTGTTCATTCATCGGTATTGTCTGTGGAATTTGCTTATATGTCTTTTCATTAAAATAATAATCATATACATAATGAACTCTTTTAGCTAAAATATCTTTACAGTCAGAATCAGAAATATCCAAACAGTTATCTAGCATTCCAAATGGTTTGACATTTTTATATTTTTTGTTATCCTTCAACATTGATAGAATAGAGTATGGGGTATCTTGTTTTATCAACATTTGTATATCATCACGATAAATTTCATCTGGCAAATATAGTCCGGAGTTAATTGCCTCTGTAGGGGAATTTAGACAAATGGATATGGTTAGAGATGTATTCTCCTTGCTGTATTCAATTAACTTTTGTCGTATTACAGGTTCTTCTATACGACCTTTGATGAAATGCCATTCAATATCTGTAAACTTTTCTGTTTCACCTTTAGTATTAGCAATGTTTTGGTTATTGAAGTTCTGAGTCGAATATTTGGTGTCTTCATAAGAGTAGTCGATTTCCTGAAATAGATAGCGATATCTGCTTTGAAGGTAGTGCATTTCCTGATCCGCATTTTCATCTATAAATGTTATTTTTGTCTTTAATTTCTTATCTCGTATAAAATTAGGAAAATGGCATAAATGGCTTGCCTGTATCCCCAAAGCAACGCCCATTTTAGACATGCCGAGAATAACGAGATGAACGGTCTTATCCGAATGATAATCGATTCCGGTTCTATCCAATGGTTGATATTGAATATTCTCTATTTCATCATTAGGACATGAATAGCAATTGTCTACAAAAACTTTCTGAGACCACAATTCTTGAAAGTTAAAGGGATGAAATTCTATTTTATTCTTACATATCTTATCATCTTCTCCATTTACCAATTCCATCAAATCTTGTTGTTGTAAGATTGAATAAGTTGATTGATTTTCAAATAGCACATAGCAAGACTTCTCTGTTTCACTCTTTTCTTCATTTAGAATCTTATTGATCTTTTTTAAACACTCAATATTCAATGAGTCATGGTCATACTCATTGTTTTCTCCAAGAATCAAAAGCCTTATTGCTTTTGATAGATACAATTTTTCAAGGTCTTCTTTTGAATTACGATTCCCATTCAAGAGGATAACATTATTTTCTATTTCATTATTAAGGTAAGAGTATAAATAATGACGTACAGTGGGAACATCTTGTACTGTTTGTAACACTATATCACAATCAGGGTATTCTTTTATTAATTGCTTGATAAGACTAATCGTCATCTTGTCATAGCCAATAATTACTAAATGATTCTTGAATTTATAAGATATTCTTCCGTTTTTCAGATTATCAACACGTCTTTCTAACAGATTAGATAAAACAGAGATCAGTAAACCTGTCATTAGAACCATCCCGAATATATTGATAAGCATTATCCAGCCATTAGAAAGTCCATCTTCTTTATTGAAAGCCCCTGGGTTGAAAAAATGAGATAATGCATTCCAGAATCGAACACTGTAAGACTCATTTTCCACTGGATTAATTGAAGCACTCAGAAAAACAAAAAAGGCAAATACAAATACAATAAAGAATGCTAATATAAATACTTGCGAAAAATGAGATTTAGATAATGATTTATCTATGTGTCTAATAACTTTTGAAGACGATAGTCCTTTGGAAACAAATCCGATAATAGTCAAAAAAATCAATATGATAATGACTGTAATCAATATAGATATTGGTTGCGACATATTCTAATATTATTCATTTTTTTTTAATTTTTTAATCTTCTTTCTCTTCTAATATATACCATCGTCTCCTAAACGTAAATCCTCATAAGTGTGTGATATAAATTAATTTTCAAGATTGGACAAGCATCTGTTCGTTGTTTCAAAAGAGCGTGTGCTTTTAAAGCAGTGAGGATATCTCCTGTTCGTTTCGTCCAACACCTACACTTTCCACAACACGGCAGCTCCCGTGCTCTTAGGATATAATCTGGATGCTGGCGCTTCCTGATTTGTTCGGTTTCTTGCGGAGAAACATGCACAAAAATACAATGGGACATCCAAGTTTGCAAATTTATAAAATTTATCCGCCTCTTGTCGAAAACAGGAGGTAATTGTAAATATTACATCAACATACTTTTTAAATTACCTCCGGAATATTTATTCAATGAGTATAAAATCATTCCATTTTTCAGGATTATCAGGATATTTACCCCTCATACTCTTTTGGGCTTTATCGAATGCTTTTTTTATCTCTAATCCGGATACCCAATAATTATAGAAACTGGTTATTAATTCCCTAGTTTCTTTATCTGGAACTTTTCGTAGACTAACTATCATTGATTCTGCTCCGGCTAAGCGAAAGGCCCGTTGTAAACCATATATACCCTCATTATAATCAATATCGCCTAGCCCTGTATCACAAGCCGATAAAACAATCAGCTTAGTTTCCGATAAGTTTAACTTTGATATTTCATAGGCTGTCAGTATACCATTATCAAAGCCTTCTGAGGGTTCGTCTCCTTGCCAGAGATGATTTGCTCCGCTAAACAATAATCCGCAACGCATTAAAGGGTTATTTGATATCCTTAAAAAATTAGATTCAATAGACATGGTTTTATTGTAAATAGATTTATCTTTTGGAAAATAAAATCCATGTGTTGAAATATGTAATAAGCCCGGAGATCTTTTTGAATAATATATAAAATTTCTTTTGGTAGCTTTATCACCTACATTATAAACCGTTGCTTTTGCCCTGTTTTTAATAATATTATAAATATCTAAAACTTCCTGTTTTGATTCTGGTAGATAATCAACACCCTGTCCCCGTGTATTTACAAAAAGTAAGTTTTGACTCAAGCTTAAACTATCATTTATATTTTCGCAGGAAGATGCCGGTAATCCGAAATCTGCACCTCCAAACAAAACAGCAAAAACGTCTCTAATCAAAAGCCCCCTTGTCTTTTTTATTTTAGCAATATCCCTTGTTGAGATTACATTATGAATGGTATAACTATCTGATATATATTCTCCTTTGTCATTTTTTACACCGATATAAGATATAGAATTAAGAATCCCTATTGGTGAGATATAAACATCTTTGATTCCATCCAAATACCCTTCTATATGTTTCCAAACTTTTGAATATATCTGATCCGAATTATTGTTTTGAATCATATCCTCCTGAGAATCTTTATTGAGATTATCTGTTATATCTAAACGTATAACTTGCGGATATGCATCTTTTTTCTTTAAAACTAATGCATAATAACGGTAATCATCAGAAGAATGGTCAGGTTCTGCCGGACACAAAACGAATTCTACAGCAACTTCATTTTCGCTTAATATATCTTTTATATCTTTCCAACTTGTTTGTAAATCTTTATCTATCAAAGAAAAATCTTTCAAAGAATGAACAAGTTCTTTTTCTTTTTCATTTATTGTGCTATCTAACTCAACAAGCCATTTTTTTGATGAGTCGAATTCATCCAATATAGTCATTGAGATACTATCATTTTCTTGAATAGCCTTATCTTTTGCATTTACATAAGCCCGCATCATTTGAGGACTTTGAAAATAACCGTGGGCAATATCTGCTAAACGTTTGAGTTCATCAATATAACCCCAAAGTTCGATCAATACAGGATCTTTTATATTCTTTTTTATTGTTCCTGCATAATTTGAAAGACTGATCAAAAGCCCTTTGTTTAACATAATACATTCATATGCGACTCGAGACAAAGGAGGATAATTCTGAGCTTCTACTACGGAAAATTTTTGTATGCTATGCAATAAATTACTAATATCAACACAATAGCGTTCACGTTCTTGTTCAGGTATAAACATAAGCTTAATCTCTATGAATTTTCTAAAATTGTTAAGAATAATAAAGAAAGACTCATATATAACAGGAAGGTCTGAATATTCATACTTTCCTGTTAAACCTTTTAAAATCCATTGCTGACTTTCCTCTCCCGTCATTTTTCCCGCACGAAGAACACTATCATTGTTAATAGTTGTTTGAGAAAATAATGGATGGGTAAAAAACAGCAATACTGAAAAAGCGCCTGCTGCATATATGTTATTTCCTTTCATCAGAACCATCTTTTTTGTTCTAGTTTATCTAGTAATTCATTTGCCCGATCGGCATAAAAGCCTTTTGCATTAACTATTTTCAAAAGTGTCTTGCGGGATTCATCTCTTTTTTCATCTTTTAGATAAGCTAAAGCTAACTGCCATTGAGCCTCCTGCTTATATTCGCTGTCATCTTTTAAGGAAAGATATTCTAGTTTTTCAATTGATTCTTTATCTTTATTGGTTTCAGACAGGCAAACCGCCGAAAAGAAAACGACCTGGTCCGGAATATTATATTGACCTAATCCGTTTATGGTTTCATTTATCATAGCCAAGGCTTCAGCATAATTCTGTTGTTGATAAAGCAGCAACGCCTTGTTAAGATGTGATTGTCTATCAGGATTTAATAATATACCTCCCCGATTGGGAATCCATTCAATATCTTTTAAATTGTGATATTGCTGGTAAAGCTTTTGCGATGAATATTCTGGTTGAATTCCTATAAAAAAAAGTAGAAGAATAAACGCAATAGAAGAAAATACGCTTATAAACAATGATCTTTTTTTTGTAGTTAATTTTAGTTCCTTTCTCTTATTGTATTTCTTTTCTGCTTCGGAAACTATTTGTTTCAATTTATTTTCTGTTGGTATTTGCTCCAGTTCTGTCCAAACTTCAATATCTTTTTTCATTTGAATACCCGTTATGATAGAACGCATTAAATCAAGTTCTTGGCTAAAAGATGCGTCTTCCAAAAGTTTTTGTTCGAATCCGGTCTTCTCTTCCAGAGAAAGCCTATCCTGTAAATACAGCTCAATCATCTCTTCCCGGGTATACTTTTCTTCCATGATATTCTAATTTAGATTAACCCTTCGGCTCGAAATTTCTCTTCCAGTATTTGTTTTAATCTACGGATACAAATTCGCTTACTATTTTTAGCTACTTGTACACTTTTATACTTCATTACATCTGCGATATATGCCAAACTCCGCTCCTCCCAAAAGGCAAGATTTAATATTGTATTACATGGTTCATTCATAACCGATAGCATCTTGCATGCTATTTCTTGTTTACGCTCCCAATCAGGATCATTTATATGAAGACTTATATCATGTAGGACAGCCCCTCGTTTTTGTACCCTGTTGACATAATTGAGCATCTTATATTTTCCTATCTGAAACAGATATGTTTTTAATGAGGCTGATAACTTCGATAGCTTTCCATTCCTTACATTCTGATATAATACCAGAAAACTGTCCTGATAGATTTCGACGGCAATTTGCTCCTCAATAGAGAAATATTTCTGTCCGAAACTAATAAATTCTGTCCGGTATATATCATACAACTTTGTGATCAAGGATTCATCCTTCGATAGAAAGCCTGATATTATTTGTTTGTTATCTGGCAATCCTGATCTTTTCATTTAAATCGGTACTTTCAAAATAAGGGTTTTGCTTTCGCAATTTATTAATAAACATTAGTTCCATACGATACTTCAATTTATTGAATAGTTCGTTTATCAATATATCCTCACTTATGTTATTCATGACTTCGCAAAAAGCATAGGATAAAGAGCCATAATATGTATTATCTTTAACACTCTTATACTCATAATTAATTTGGTCTGGCTGACAAGCGCTAAAAATGGCTATTTGAGATAATCGCTTTCCTTTTCGCAGGGAGGGCTTCTTATTTGTATTTATTGCAGTTGGTTTGTAATTACCCGGAGCAAAAATATATGTAGTTCCCCTTATATAAGCGTCATCATCAGTATCCCTGTCCGCGGTTCCACTATGGCATGCATCGAGAACAACAAATACATTGCCTTTCGAACCAATTTTTTTTCTAATATTATTCAGCAGAATCTCAAATTCATCGTCTCTTAAATGATTTTCACCCTCATATACATCTTTCTTATACCAACGTTGAGCATCGTAAGGGATTAAGGCCTCGTCTAATCCATCAGGCTCATCCCCGTTATCATCCGCCATTTGCTGTCCATGACATGAGAAATGAATGTAGATATAATCGCCTGAAGTCGACTCCTCGCATATATTCTCTAACGCATGTACTATCGCGTTCTTTGTTGCTCTTTCATTTATAAGGGTCTTAATATTTTCTCTTTTATAGCCTTTTTCTAAAAGCATAGGAAGAACAATGGATATGTCGTTTTCTGCATGAATTTTTGTCCAACCACTACCTGATGGATAAGAGTCAATAGCAATGAGTAAAGCTCTGTCTGTTTGAGCCGATAATATTATTGCTAAACATGCAAATAACATCGTAAAAATAGTTTTTATAAGCATAACAAGATAACGGGATAATTGCAAATATAATATAAAAAGTAAAAAAATATCAATTTTTGATGTTACCTTTTAGCTCTATATGGTATAAACATATAAAATAATGAAAAATAATATTGCAACAGCCCTGCTAAATACATGGCATTTTATTAAGTATTTTTTATATATTTGTTTCGTCGAAAGACGAAAATATATAGAATACAAAGAGTATTCAAGTTTATTCTTTCATGTAAAGTCTGGTAAATTTTATAAAGGCAAGAATAAGCGAATTTCTCACAGTCATAGTTTTATGGCGTGGGCTGTTGCTTATTTTAGCCTAGGGTTTACCAGAGCCTGCATGATAAAGTAAGGTAATACGCTCACGCTTTCCTTGTATTAGGTGTAGAGTAAAAATTAGAAAAAGCTTAGGCCCTGAACTAAATTTAATACTAAATACTATGACTATTTTAATATGAAATCTCACATTTTTTTCTTTTTTTCTATTGCTTTTGCACTATTACTCAATAGTTGCAAAGATGTTTGCCCTTGTAATTACATCTCTGAAATTCTTTGCTTTTCTTTCTCTATTTACAGTTGCTGCTTTGATAATTTATGCATGGACTATATCAAAATCCAACGGAAATGGAGGAGAGCCGAGTCGTCAAGGGGGAGATGCGCAGCATTGTCCGCATTGCAATTATCCTTATTGCACTTTTGGAGGACTCAATCACGATTGCTCGCTTATCAAAGGGAGTGATGGATGCCAACATGGGTAATGGTAATACTTTAGACTTGATATAACCGTGTGATTTTATCTAAATATCGAAATTACCTTTGAAATAGTCGAAGAAATGGTCATAATTAGTTAAACCGAATTATTGTTAGACACACATTTAATTAAAATAAAACAGAATGAAGAAAGTAAAACTTTTAGGTTTAAGTTCACTGCTCATAGTGGTGATTTTTACAGGTTGCGGCCGTAAGCAGGCAAACGCCGAAAATATGGAACAAGCGGTAGAAAAGCAAGAGGAAATGCTGCCCGCAAAGAAACATTTCATTGTCAAATTGGAAGAAAGTATTGGCGAACAAATTGTTGCCAAAAACTATCGCAAAGCATACGATGCGATGATTGCCAACGGAGATATGGCTGGCATTGACGAAAGCCAACTGAAAGCCGCCTCCGATTTTTTTGTGCGGCAAATGCAAAATACATTCGGTAAAAACAGCGGCGTAGTGGAGTATCGTGTGGAAAACATTGAAGTAGATGACAATGCAAAAACCGTTGATTTGATAACTACAATAGTGTATCAAAATGGTAAAACTGAAACGAAGCCTGTTCGCTATTTCAACCGAAACGGTGGATGGAAACGTGGTATAGCTTGGAATAATTAAAACAAAATTACAGTACAAAAAATTATTAAAAAGATGAAAAAAGTAACATTATTTTTATTCGCCGCACTGATTTTTTCAGTTGCAACAAACAATTGTATTGCGCAAAGCAAAAATTCCAAAACGCAATCGTCAACTTTGAATACCGTCAAGAATAATGGCAAAATTGATAAAGTTGAAAGTATAAGGACAAAACTTGCCGGTTATGTTACGGATGCGGTAGTTCTTGATGATGGATTACTGGAAGCTGGCGAAACATCCGAGTTTGGGCAATGCTATGGTACTTCCGGTACTCAGACTTATAGTGATGGAAATATTTGTCACTACGGTGGTAAAGATTATCGTCTGGTGATTAGCTATGTAAGGGTCGAAAACAATGGCAAAGGAGGTATCAGGATACTTGATTTTGTGTTGTTCGGACTAAAGGATAATAAAGTATTGGAACTTTCAGAAGGATACATGTGCAATGTGCGTCGCGGCGATACACCCGTGTGTGACGAAGTTTCGTTTGTCGTAGTAAAGGATGTTGGATTTGATACAGACACTCCTGTTATAAAAGCGTGGAAAATGGACAATAAGGGGAAATTTGCAGACGTCAATCCCGCAGGATTAATATGGAATGCGAGCACACCTTAAATTTTATGAATTGCACTCAACAAAAAATATAGGAAAGATGAAAAAAGTAAAATTTTTAGGTTTAAACTTGCTGGTATTGCTGTTTTCTGCGGCATCGGCATTTGGACAAAGCAGAGTAGTCCTGGACCAATCGGCAAATGCAGTAGCATTCACCAATGACAACAAAAATTGGGGTCTTGAGGTAAATGGCGTGGAAATTATCAGTCCAAAATTCAAGACCATAGGTTTCCAAAATGGCCTTTTCAAAGTAAAAGGCTGGGATGGAGATTGGATGGTAATTGACAAGGATGGAAGTGATAAAGTTCCAAATTGGGTAAAAGCATCGGATGTCAAGATTTCTGAAAAGTTCGTGCTTTTTGAAAAACACAACGGCGGCACGGAGGCTTTAATATACGACCGCGCTACGTGGGAAGTAGTAAAGGCAAAGGAAATTACGTATGATGACATGTATAAGCAGGCTATGGCAGCAAACGCCGACAAAGGCACATCGTTCGACCCCACATCCGCACAACAGAAGATAGCAGTAAAACAAGCAGAAGCGGCAAGCGCAGCAGTTCCTTTCGGGGCTTTCAGCTTCAGAACGAACAGTGAGGGGAAACAGGAATTGATAGTAGATGGGAAAATTATGTTTACTGCAGACTCTTTCGACCTGTTTTTAGATGAATCTTTCAGAGGGAACAGCATAGCAGTCACAAAGAATGTCGATTGGTATAAAATTAGCGGAAGATGGGCATTTCGCGTTGAAACGGCAAGCTGGAATAGAAGTAAGTACGGACTGTATGTGCTCGACATAAATGATAAGGATGGACAAAAAGTGGTCGAGGGAAAGTTAAGTATTCCAATCAAATACCAGGGCGTGTGGCATCACACCAACAGTGGGTATGCAAAGTGCGATCTGGGCGGATTTAAAGAGGAATATCGTAATTTCAATGGTGTACTGATGGATCTCACAACAAGAAAACCAAAAGAGTAGAATTAAGTCATGAAAATAAGAATATTATTTTTTGTAGTCGCTGTTATGGTTAGCTTAGTGGCTTGTAGTGGAAAGGAAGTACCCATTAAAGGAACAAATCTTGTTACGTATACAAAAAATAACAAGATTGGAGTGAAGGAGCCTGGCGAAAAAGGAAAAATCATCCTCTATGCCGAATATGTTTCGGTCGAAGCCTATGGCGGTTGGCTTTGGGTAAAAACCGAAGAAAATGCCGATTTCAACATGTTTCATGAAAATGGCAAAGAAGCGTTCGCTGCCGTAAAAATTCTCGAAACCGGAAACAACTACCGGATTATCCGGGAAACCGCCCTGAAAGGGAAACGTTATATTCCGGAGAAAAAAACCGGACTTACCAATAACGCTCCCTACGAAGAAATGTTTGTTGCCCAAATTCATGGAAACAATTACATATTTGTCCGAAACATGGGGTATTGGGGAGTTACCTGTGATGACAGATATGATAATGTTCTCTCAAATAAGTATGACAAAATATGGATTTTATCTACCGAGTTGGGGAAAAAGGTATTTTTCTTCGGACGAACAGAACAGAGTATGTACGACCGCGAAAAAGAACAGGGCTACAAAGTAAAAGTATGGCATTGTGCAGAAAAAAATGGAGAAACCTACTCTCCGTACAACGGCTGTAGTGAAGAACGCGTTAATGAACTCATCAATGGTTCAACTCTCAAGATGGAAAAACTTGATAGAACTTTGATAATTTACGAGAAATGAGCGAGGAAATATAATTAATTGTAATCATAAATAATAAATCCTTATGAAATTATCTTTAAATTTTTTAGACCGTTGGGAATCGGCGATTTTCAACAAATACAGCAATGGGAATTATGTCCCTGTCAGTACTTTTACTAGCAAACTGATTCTATGGGCGGCCTGCATACTGGCCGTTACTGTAGTCATCCTGAATTTCACCAGTTACGACCAGTCGGCGTCTGAAATTGCCGCCGGAGTCATCTTTGGCGTCGCGTTTCTGATTTCAGCATGGAAGACGTCTAAAAACATTCCTGCATTCACCGCCGTTGGGACAAAAATCGGCTATGCCTCCTATATCCTAGCGTTGTTTGCCGTCAGTTCGGCTATTTTCATCACGCTGGCTTTTGTTGCGATATTTATTATTATGGCAGTCCTGGCGCTTTGGGTTGTATGGTTCTTTATAAACGATGGTTCGTCCAAAGGCAACAAGGTACGTATACATTACAGCGACGGCACATCCGAGGATGCGGATATAACCGGCAGAGGCCCTACCGGCGAAACATTTGTCAAAGGCAGGGAGAGCGGCAGGGAATTTCAAAAATAAAAAGAATAAAAAATGAAAAAACTACTTTTAATTTTACTCGTTGCATTGGTTGCAAACGGGTGCGGCTTCAAAAGTAAGGAAGCGCCCATTGAGGGGACGGAAAATCTCGTAACTTACACCATCAAGGGCAGTAAGCAGGTTGGCGTTAAGGAAAAGGGAGAGCAAGGGAAATTTATTCTTCCGGCAATGTTCACAAACGTAGAGGCTTATGCCGGTTTTTTGTTCGGCAAAACAGCCGATTCCCCGGAAACGTATGGGATATACCATCTCAATGGAAAATCAATGGCTGACATAAACAAGGCAACTATTTTGAAAGAGGATGAAAATTACCGTGTTGTTCAATTTCCTAACGGCCCTAAATGGATAATATCTCCCATTCAGGCAGGAGAAATGTACTCAGGAGAAGAGGCGTACATTTCAGGGAATACCATATTCGGCAAAGTGTCGGGAAAATGGAATATTTTTGGCGTATCGGCTACGGGATACAGCAAAATAATCGTTGCAACCGCCGAAGGGAAGGCGTGTTACATTACGCAAAAAATAATGCCGCTCATGACAGACTGGTATATATGGCTTCAGGAAACTCCGACCTCTGCAAAATTGCTTCAATGTTATTATGCACCCAAACTCAAGAAAATAGTTGAAGAAATAGAAGCAAACCTGCCGCCAGCCCGCGAACAAAATGCGGATGGCATTATAAGTTTCTACGATTTCGACGTTAGTAAATATATAGCTCCGCTGATGTAATAAAATACAAAAATTAGGGCTAAGATTGTAACTACCTTAGTGGTCTGTATGCTATAAAAATGTTTCAAATCCCCTTCATAAATGTGAAAGGACGAAAAAGTACTATATATTTATAGAGGCATGGCTTTGATTACATTCTTCAATAACTGTATATTAATAACATTACCCGTAGTACATTAAACACTACGGGTAATGTTAAATAGAAAAATTAATAAAATGATTTGAGTAAAATAATTTCGGAAAAGCTGCTCAAGATTAAAGAAGGCCTCTCCGGAGTGGAAAACATTCTGGAAATACGGGTGAAGTTGAATACATTCGGATGTTACAGACGCAAACTCTGTAAACCGTGGGCGGACAAATGTTGACGGTAGTATGTGAAACAGCTGAAATCGGTGGAGGGGGGCAAACGCTTCTTTTTTATATTAACGATGTCCCCGTCAATTACCGCTCAGCTCGCCTGATGGGCGGAAGCGTGGTATATTCCGTCGGTACGAACATTGCCCGGACAAGCAACGCGCCCGGCATGGATGACCTCGACGCCTATAATAGTTGGGCGGCGCGGACCATAGAAGGTACCTGGGAGATCGTGTGCGTCGAAAAGCGTAAATATCATATCTGGAACGATTTATACCATGAAGAACAGCCGTATGAAGAGGGACTGGGCGAGACTCACGCGGGCTGCCGCGAAGTGTTCAAGCACAATTCGGCAAAGGTA
>JAISFN010000126.1 GCA_031263585.1 Prevotellaceae bacterium
ATCGCAAGATAAAGCCTGAAATCACACACAATTATCTTGATGAATTATGTTCTAAATTCAACCGGAGATACTTTGGAAAGGCTTTGTTTAAAGACTAATGACAGCATATGTAACGTATAAAAATCAATTTAGCTATATATCTGGATAATCATTTATTTTTCTCTCAAAATAACAATTAAAACATAATAAACTTATGAATGAAAAAAGTTTCACCTTTTGGGATATTCTGATTTTGGTTGTATATGCCATTACAATCCTGAGCATAGGCTTGTGGGTATCACGTTCAAAAAAAGGACATCAAAAAAATGCCGAAGACTATTTTCTGGCAAGTAAGGCGCTACCCTGGTGGGCTATCGGAGCATCGTTAATTGCGGCCAACATATCGGCCGAGCAATTTATCGGTATGTCGGGCTCGGGTTTTGCCATAGGCCTGGCTATCGCTTCGTATGAATGGATGGCCGCTTTAACCCTTATCATTGTAGGTAAATTCTTTCTCCCTATTTTTATCGAGAAAGGTATCTATACCATCCCCGAATTTGTCGAAAAACGTTACAGTACCAACATGAAAACCATATTGGCCATATTCTGGATCGGCTTGTATATTTTTGTAAATCTTACGTCGGTATTGTTCCTTGGGTCAAAAGCGCTCGACACTATTCTCGGTTCGGGGAATGGCGATATTATTATCCCATGTATGGCGATACTTGCTTTATTTGCCGCTGCATATTCGCTTTGGGGCGGTTTGTCGGCAGTTGCATGGACAGATGTGATACAGGTAGTATTATTGCTTGTAGGCGGTTTAATTACCACATTTATTGCCTTATCGCATGTTCCCGAAGCAGAGGGTGTTATCGACGGATTTGTAAAAATAATGGAAAAAATTCCCGAAAAATTCCAAATGATATTGGGTAAAGGCGAGATAATGATGCAAAATTATGTGACTCCCGAACACGCCGAAGCTGCCAGTAAACCCTTTACAAGCGATGCATGGGAACTTCTGCCCGGCCTGGCGATACTGGTAGGCGGTATGTGGGTGGCAAACCTTTACTATTGGGGCTTTAACCAATACATTATCCAGCGTACACTGGCTGCAAAAAGTTTGAAAGAATCGCAACGGGGTATCGTATTTGCCGGTTATTTAAAGCTTTTATTACCGCTAATTATTGTTATTCCGGGTATGGTAGCCTATGTAATTGCCACAAACGATGGGTTATTATCCGTAAACGACTGGACTGCATCACCTTTTATAAGAGAAGACGGAGCATTCAACCCCGATGCCGCATACCCTTGGTTGATATCTAAATTTGTGCCGGTCGGTTTAAAAGGGCTTGTAGTTGCAGCATTGGCGGCGGCCATTGTATCGTCATTAGCTTCAATGATTAACTCTACGTCTACCATCTTCACCATGGATATTTACAAGCCTTATATCAATAAAAAAGCTAGTGATAAACAAACTGTTAATGTTGGTCGTATTACCGCAGCCGTTGCCTTGTTAATTGCATGTTTAATTGCTCCGCTTTTGGGTTCGGTAAATCAGGTATTCCAATACATTCAAGAGTATACAGGTTTGGTAAGCCCCGGTATTTTAGCCGTATTTTTATTAGGTCTTTTCTGGAAAAAGACAACCAACAACGCTGCCATCTGGGGGGCAATATTGTCAATTTTTATCGCTTTGTTCCTCAAAGTCTGCCCAGGTTGGGGAATATGCCCACAATTACCGTTTATGCATCAAATGTTCTTCACAACCCTATTGTCGTTAATCATTATTGTCATAATCAGCCTTGTTGAAGGCAAAGGTAAAAATGATGCGAAAGGTATTCCGGTTTCCAGAAAATTATTTGCCACCGATCCGGCATTTAATATCGGAGCATTCGGCATTTGTATAATTCTGGTTGTACTATATGCAGTATTCTGGTAATAAATTAGTTATTTAAACTTATAGTCGGAGACAAGGTAATAAGCTTTGTCTCTGTTTTAAACAGAAGTAAACTCTATGGATATTAATTTAATTCGAAAAAAATTCAAAGACCTTTATAACCAGTCGGGTAATGTTTACGCATCGCCCGGCAGGGTAAATCTGATAGGCGAGCATACCGATTATAATTTGGGTTTTGTTTTACCCGGAGCCATTGATAAACGTATTGTTGCCGAAATTAAACCGAACAGGATCAATAAATGCCGTGTCTATTCGATTGATTTTGATGACTCGTACGAATTTGAACTGGGTGAACGCCCGACTAAAGGTTGGGCTTTATATATTTACGGAGTAATTGAAGAAATCCGTAAAAAAGGATTCGATATCGGAGGGTTCGATTGTGTTTTCGGCGGCGATATTCCGGTAGGTGCAGGACTTTCATCATCAGCCGCTTTGGAAAGTACATTTGCTTTTGCTTTGAATGATATCCACCAATTGAATTTGTCGAAATTCGACTTGGTAAAAATAGGACAAATGGCCGAACACAATGCTGTATGCGTAATGTGCGGCGTTATGGACCAATTTGCCTCAGTTTTCGGTGAAGAAGGCAAGCTCATCAAACTCGATTGTCATTCGTTGGAGTATGAAATGATTCCGTTTAAGACTCCCGGTTATCGTGTTGTTTTAATCAATACCAAGGTAAAACATTCGCTGGCATCGTCGGAATATAACTTACGCCGACGGGAGTGTGAAAAGGGTGTTGCCATTATCCACGAACATTATAACTATGTTGAAAGTTTACGCGATGTTAGCCTCAATATGCTGGATGAGTTCCGTAAAAGCATGACCGAACTGACATACCGGCGCTGCTCATACGTTATTAAAGAAAACCAACGGCTTTTAAGCACTTGCGATGCCCTTAAAACCGGTAATTTGCAGACATTCGGGAAATATATGTACAGTTCGCACGAAGGCTTAAGTAAAGATTACGAGGTTAGTTGCCCGCAACTGGACTTTTTGGTAGAAATTGCCGCCAAAGACGAGGTAACCGGCGCTCGCATGATGGGTGGCGGATTCGGCGGTTGTACAATTAACTTAATAGAAAATAACAAGTATGATACGTTTATAAACGAAGTATGGAACAGTTATACAAAAAAATTCCATAAAGAACCTCAGGTTTACGATGTAAAAATCGGGAACGGTACACGGCGTATTGAATAGCAAATAAAAGTTTATTTTATTATTTTTTGAAGGAACTGATATTAGTACATGACAAAAATCAGATATTTGCTTATAATATATTTAATATCAATAAAATATAATTTATTTTTTAATTGGGAACGACCTTGAAAATTCGTATCTTTATAGCTTATATTCAATCATTCATTATAATGAAGACGGACAATTTCAAGGCCGAGTACAAAACTACCCAATTAATTTCAATTTAAGCCAAAGCCTGGCGGGAAAAATGAACATGGCTCGCGTAAAGTTCTTCGGACTGTTTATTTGCGCACTCTGTAAGGTACAAATAGTTAGTTTTTGTAAACTCGCGACGGCGTTTGAAACGCCTGCAAAATCGGGTTCCGCACTACGCCGTATTCAGCGGTTCATGGCGGAATACGCGTTGGATTCCAATTTGCTCGCTCTACTGATTTTCAAAATATTGCCTCGCCAGCCGCCATTTAAGCTGGCGATGGATAGAACAAGCTGGAAATTCGGTAAAACCAACATTAACGTGCTCACGTTGGCCATCGCATATGACGGTGTTGCTTTCCCGATTCTGATTTCAATGCTCGACAAACGCGGTAATTCACACACCCGTGAACGCGTTGATATTATAAATAGCTGCGTGGAACTATTTGGCAAAGAAACTATTGACTGCTTGCCTGCCGACCGCGAGTTCATTGGCAAGCAATGGATTAACTGCTTGAATCAAAATGGCATCCGCTATTACATTCGTATACGCGAAAATTTTTGGGTAGAAAATCCCAAAAACGGCAAACACTTCAAAGCATTTTAGGCGTTTAACGGCCTGAAACGCGGCAGGAGCAAGGTTTTGTACCCGATTTACCGGCTCAACGGGTAAGTTTGCTATCTCCCAGCCTCAAAAATCATTCATAATAAAGTGCTTGAATTACAATAATTATCTCGTTCAACAAGCCGAAAGATGCCCGGCAACATTACAAGGAACGCTGACAGGTTGAAACAGCGTTCAGGGCATTAAAGTTTAGCGGATTCAACATCGAGGATACGCATTTGACCGATTTAAGGCGTGTTGAAAATTTATTCTCCATCGTTACGCTAGTGTTTGCCTGAGCGTATGTCGTGGGAGTTTTTGCCAACGAAAACGTAAAACCGATCAAAATCCTCAAACACGGAAAACGGACGAAAAGCTTCTTGAAATATGGATTAAAACTTATTGCAATAGCCTTACTTAACCCAATCGCCATACTTGAAATAAATGTTTTAAAATTTTTATCATGGACTTAGATAAAAGACAATACCTATACAAATTTTATTGACCACTTTTTAAATATTCTTGAAGGAAAATATGATAAATTGCAAAGTAATTAGGTATAACAAGAGACGATATCTCCGTTTGGATTATTTATGAATATGATGGACAATGTAATATAGAATTTGCACCAGACAACATGAAAAAACTAGGAGATAATGGAATAATTCTTTGTGTATCCTGCTATAAAACTGAAGAATCGTAATAATTAAGAAACTGAAAAGTTAATTTTTGGAATAGATAAGAGCCTGTTTAAATTTCAATGGAATAAAAATATAAAGAGTTTCCGTATTCGGCGAACAAGTATTTTCTTTGGAGTGACGAAACTAAAAAGAAATGTATCAGGCAAATTTAACGAAAACCCAGCGGCAATATATAAAGAAAGCGCTGCATATCCAAGAAAGGAAAAGGAAGTATGATTTGCGTGGGGTGTGGAATGGCATATTCTATCTGGTAAAAACCGGCTGTCAGTGGCACATGCTTCCATCCGATTTCCCCAAACGGCAATTGCTTTACTATTATTATCGCAAATGGTCTGAATTATTGGATTTCGACTTGTTGCTGAATGAATTACATGAAGAAGTGCGTTCCAAACGCGGCCAGAATAAAGAACCCGCAGTTGGTATAATAGACAGCCAAAGTGTGCATTGGGGCAATAATTGTTCTTTAAACGGCATCGACGGTAACAAAAAGGTCAAAGGGATAAAAAAACACGTGTTTGTTGACAAAAATGGTTTTCTTATAGCAGTCATGGTAACAGTTGCCCATATTGCCGACTGTAGAGCCGCATACTTGCTTATGCGAACTTTAAAGGCTCTCTGTTCAGGGGTACAAGTTATATTGGCCGATGGCGGGTATCGGGGATAGATAATAGAGAGAGACATGAAATCCTTCGGTTACACCATACAGGTAGTGGTAAGCAAGTTTAAGGAACAGGTTTTCCACCCCCTGCAAAAAAGATGGATAGTGGAAAGAACTTTCTCCTGATTTGACAACTACAGGAGGCTGTGCAGGAATTATGAACTCACTTTCGATTCGGCAGAAGAAATGGTCAAAATTGCTTCTATAAGATTATTATTGAATAAAATTTAAACAGGCTCTTAACTACTGACAATTTTTTTGTTCAAACTATTCACAATTTAGCCACTCAGGAGCGGCTAAAATTGTACTTTTGTAAATAAATTATAAAACTTATCGAATAATGAACAAAAAAACATTAATTATCAGCTTAATACTGATATTAACATCGGCAAGCTTAGTTGCCCAGAAAAAAGTATTAGACCATAGTGTGTATGATGGATGGAAAACAATAACAGGAGAATCACTGACTAAAAACGGCGGTTACACGGTTTACTATATTAATCCGCAAGAGGGCGATGGCAGCCTTGTGGTAACTAATACAAAAAACAATTCGTCATTTAGTGTGTCCCGTGGCTACCAACATACAATAACACCCGACCAACAACAGGTGGTTTTCCTTATCAAACCTCTCTTTGCCGACACCCGCGATGCTAAAATAAAAAAAAGAAAACCGGAAGAAATGCCGAAGGATTCTTTAGCTATCCTGAATTTCGGGACGCAAAGGGTTTTTAAAATTCCGTATGTAAAATCGTACAAAATGGGCAAAGACGCGTCCAATTATGTTGCGTACTTATCTGTTGCACCAGCCGACACTACCGGTGGGAAAAAAGCCCCGAAACGTGATAAAGATGAGGGATACCCTTTGATTATCCGCAATTTGAGTAACGGGCAGGAAGATACTATAAAAAATGTTGTTGACTATGCCTTTAGCGACAATGGTAAATATATAGCAGCAACCTTGCAGCCTAACAGTAAGGACTCTGTTGCCAAAGCCGGGGTAATATTATACGACATTACAAAAAAAGAAAATGAGCTATTGGCCTCAGGAAAAGGAAAATACAAACAGCCTGTGTTTGCTGAAGACGGATTGCAACTTGCCTTTTTAGCCGACTGCGATACTTCGAAGGTTGAACCTAAAGATTTTGAATTGTACTATTACAAGCAAGGTCTCGATTCGGCAATTATTATTGCCGATGAAGGAATGAACGGCATGCCGCAGAAATGGAGCGTTGGAGAAAACAGAACTCCATCATTCAGCAAAAACGGACAAAGGCTGTTTTTCGGTATAGTCCCGATCCGTCCGCCGAAAGATACGACTATTGTTGATTTTGAGGTAGCCAAGCTTGATATATGGCACTGGAACGAACCCAATTTACAACCCATGCAATTGAAGAATCTCGATCGCGAGCTTAAACGTACTTATCTATCGGTTATATCGCTGGATAAGTTGAGTAAAATCATACCGTTGGCCGATAAAAATATGAAAGACGTACGTACGCCCGATGATGGAAATGCAGCTTATGCGCTGGGTCTGGACGATAGCAAATACCGTATCGAAATGCAATGGGAAGGCTCTGCACGTAACGATGTGTATGCGATATCAGTAGCCGACGGCAGCAAAATATTGGTGGCCGAAGCGCTTAACGGACTGACTTCGATTTCGCCCGGTGGAAAATATATTATGTGGTATGATATGAAAAAACGCCAATGGTACTCATATTCAATCGACAGTAAAAAAACCATTTGCCTTACCGATAAAATCAACGTAAATTTTTGGGATGAAGAACACGATACGCCGAGCGACCCTTATCCGCATGGTTTGGCAGCCTGGACCGAAAACGATAATGCCGTGTTGTTATACGACAAGTATGATATTTGGCAAATCGACCCAGCGGGGGTTAAGGCTCCTGTAAACCTTACGGACGGCGAAGGACGGAAGTCGGAGCTTACTTTCCGCTACATCCGTACCGACCCCGAGAGCCGTTTTATCAAAGCCGATGAAGAATTATTGTTGTCTGCATTCGACAATAAAAGCAAAATGGACGGCTTTTATACATTCAATCCCAGAGCGAAAAAGAATGTCAGCAAATTGGCAAAAGCTTGCCTCGAAGGCTACTATTTCTCGCGCCCCGTAAAGGCCAAGGATGCAAACCTGTATGTTTACAAAAAAGGCAATTTTAATACTTTTCCCGATTTGTATGTTACTGAAAATGTATGGAAAACCGAGAAAAAACTTACCGACGCTTTACCCGAAATGCAGGAGTACAACTGGGGTACTGCCGAACTAGTAAGTTGGAAAACAGATGACGGCATTACCGCCGAAGGTATTTTATACAAACCCGAAAATTTCGATCCGGCAAAAAAATACCCGATGCTTGTATATTTCTATGAGAAACATTCCAACGATTTGTATCGCTATATTACCGTAGCGCCAAGCCGTTCTGTTATAAACATCCCATTTTTTGTAAGCCGAGGTTACTTAGTATTTACCCCCGATATT
The DNA here is from genome assembly GCA_031263585.1 of Prevotellaceae bacterium. Classification (GTDB taxonomy): domain Bacteria; phylum Bacteroidota; class Bacteroidia; order Bacteroidales; family UBA932; genus JAISFN01. Next base: position 7,792 of record JAISFN010000126.1, read on the forward strand.
TATTACAAAGACGGTCATCCGGGACAAAGCGCCTACAAATCGATTATTCCGGGTGTACGGTCGTTGTATAAAAATACATGGGTCGATACTGCTAACGTAGCCATACAGGGACAAAGCTGGGGAGGCTACCAGGTTGCTTACCTAGTTACGCAAACCGATATGTTTAAAGCGGCGGGCGCAGGCGCTCCCGTATCGAATATGACCAGCGCTTACGGCGGTATACGTTGGGGTACAGGCATGAGTCGCCAGTTTCAGTATGAGCATACCCAAAGCCGCATTGGCAAAACCTTATGGGATGGGTTGGATTTTTACATCGAAAATTCGCCTCTGTTTTTCGCCGACAAGGTTAATACACCTTTGTTAATAATGCATAATGATAACGATGGCGCAGTGCCTTGGTATCAGGGTATTGAGTATTTTACCGCCTTACGCCGTCTGGGTAAAACGGTTTGGATGCTACAATATAACAATGAGGAACACAATCTTTTAGAGCGTAAAAACACCAAAGACTTGTCGATACGCCTGCAACAATTTTTCGACCATTACCTGAAAAGTGATAAAATGCCCGAATGGATGAAATACGGCGTACCCGCAACACAAAAAGGCGTTAGCTGGGGATATGATTTAGTTGATTAATTTAAATTTGTTATGGTCTCTCGAAAAAAAGGGGCTTGATGACTTCATAACTATTAGTAATTTACACAAAAATTACAATCGATATTTTATCTATATTCAATTGTATTTTAATATTTATCTCTTTAAATTTGAATCACTATGAAAAAGCCGCTTATATTAATTTGTATTACGCTGATTTGTATAATGGCACAGCTTAATTTGTTTGCCGACATTAACCCTTCGGTTATTCAGTCGACAATAGACGCCCTTTCTGTAAAGGCCGGAAATCAGAAAGAATACATGGAAAAAGGTGTACGCCAAGTTGCCAAGCTATGGCAAGAAAAGGACGGGAATAATGATGTCTTTAAAAGCTTTTGCATGGATAATTACATTGCCGACCCCGCTGAAAAGGAAATTGTATTTTTAAAAATAAGTGATTATATAGAAGCTATTTACGGCAATTTCAGCGCTATGAGCGTAAGCCTCGACTGGAATGTTACAATTGATAACGGTCCTTTGCTCCCGATTGACAGGCGGTTTGCATCGTATAGTCCGTCGTCCCATCTATCGGAGGATTTTTACAATAACAAAACGGCGTTTCTTATTGCATTGAATTTTCCCGAATTATCGCTTAAAGAGAAAGAAGTTCTGGGAAAAGACCGCAAGGCATGGGCATACGCGCGCATGGGCGATATTTATACCCGGCGCATACCATCGGCCGTTTCGCAACGAAGGGCACAGATAAGCAGCGATGCCGATATGTATATTGCTGCATATAACGTTTATATGGGGCATTTACTGAATACTAAAGGACAGAAAATATTCCCCGAAAACATGATTTTGCTGTCGCACTGGAATTTACGCGACGAGATAAAAGCAAATTACAATAAAGCTAATGAGGGATTAGATAAGCAACGTACTGTTTATGAAGTGATGAAGCGGATTATTTCACAGGAAATTCCGCAGGAAGTTATCAATTCGGGGAAATATGACTGGAACCCGTATACGAATAAGATATTTGAATCAGGGAAAGAACTTGCGGTAACTACCGAGTCAACTGTCCGTTACCAGAAAATGCTGAACAATTTCAACATCATGCAAGAAATTGACAAATATACCGGCGACACGTATATTGACCGCAACTTTAACAACAGTATGGAGGTTGCGCTGGATGAAGTAAGCAAGATATTCGACAATTTTCTTTCTGCCCCCGAGCTTAAGGAAGTGGGTAAAATCATCTCCAAGAGCCTGGGTCGTAAGTTGGAAGCATACGACATTTGGTATGACGGCTTTAAAGCGCGCAGTAATCTGGATGAAACAAAACTGAACGAACAAACACGTGCGCTTTATCCCGATGCACCAGCGCTGGAAAAAGATCTGGCAAATATTCTGGTTAAGTTGGGTTTTGGTAAAGACAGGGCAAATTACTTGGCCGATAAAATTGCTGTTGATCCGGCACGCGGATCGGGGCATGCTTTGGGCGCCGTAATGAAAGGGCAAAAATCGCGCCTGCGTACCCGCATACCCGCAGGTGGTCTCGATTACAAGGGATACAACATTGCTATCCACGAGTTTGGACATAACGTGGAGCAAACAATATCATTATATGATGTTGATTATTATATGTTAAATGGCGTACCAAATACCGCATTTACCGAGGCGTTGGCTTTTGTTTTCCAGAAACGTGATCTTGAAATACTGGGTATCAGGGATAATAATCCGGATAAGGAAGCTATGGATGTATTGGATAAAATATGGAGCATGTACGAGATATGCGGTGTATCAATGCTTGACATATCGGTATGGAAATGGCTGTATGCCAACCCTGATGCTACGGCTACACAATTGCGCAATGCCGTTATTTCCTTATCGAAAGAGGTATGGAATAAATATTATGCTCCGGTATTCGGAGTGAAAGACGAAACCGTACTGGCCATTTATTCGCACATGATCGGTTATCCGTTATACTTGTCGGCGTATGCATTCGGGCAGATTATCGAGTTTCAACTGGAACGCTACCTGCAAGGGAAAGATTTTGCAAACGAGGTCGATCGCATTTACAAACTAGGGCGTCTTACTCCCACCCAATGGATGATTGAGGCAACCGGTGAACCGCTTACCGTGGAACCAATGCTTAAAGCTGTAAGGGAAGTGATTAAAACCAAAAAATAAAGAATTGTCTCGTAAAAAAACAGGATGCACAGATTTGTGCATCCTGTTTTTTTACGATTAATTTTTAAGATTGTGCTATTTCGATAGATACTCTGCGGTCTTTATAATATACATTTTTCAATTCTTTGATTAACGATGTTGCATATAGGCTATCTATCTCGAAAAAAGAAAAATTTTTCATCAGGTCGATTTTACCGATATTGATATTTTTGCCTTGCGATGATTTATTTATCAGCTCGATAAGTGTGTTCGGATATAGCCCGTCGGTTTTACCTATATTAATAAACATGCGGGTATACCCTTTTTCAGCAGCACGGGGATTTTTCCCCGAACGTTTTTTTTCACTTCTGCTTTTTCTTTCATTACCACCACGTTCCCTGTTTTCCCGCCTTCCTTTCTCTTTCTTTTCTTCAGCTTGGGGAGTGCTTATGTCTTCGGCATCACGGTAATAATTTAGAAACCGATTAAACTCCAGAGATACAAAGCGTTTTATTATATCTTCCTTATCTAACCATTCGAGTTTGCGGTATATTTGAGGCAAATAACTGTCGATCTGAGAATCGTCAATCTCAACTTTTTCCATTTTATTGATAAGATTAAAAAGCTGTTTCTCACAAATTTCCCGTCCTGTAGGTACTTTTTGATCTTCAAACTTTTTATTGATTTTCTTTTCAATTTGTTTAATCAGGTGTTTCTCTCTTAAGTTAATAATTGCGATGGATACACCCGTTTTACCGGCCCTTCCAGTACGTCCGCTACGGTGCGTATAGGTTTCAACATCATCGGGCAATGTGTAATTAATAACATGCGTTAGGTCGTCTACGTCCAAACCCCGGGCAGCAACGTCGGTAGCAACCAATAGTTGCACATTACGTATTCTGAATTTTTGCATTACATAATCGCGCTGTGCTTGCGATAAATCGCCATGCAACGCATCGGCATTGTAACCGTCTTTGATCAACTTATCTGCAATTTCCTGCGTTTCGCGACGGGTACGGCAAAAAATCAAACCGTAAATATTCGGGTGAAAATCGGCAATGCGTTTTAAGGTATAATATTTATCTTTAGCCTGTACAGTGTAACATACATGCTTAACGGCGTTGGTGCTTTCATTGCGGTTACCAATAGTAATTTCCAATGCATTAACCATGTAATTTTGGGCAATAGCCACAATCTCCTTGGGCATAGTTGCCGAAAATAACAAAGTATTATGTTCTTCAGGGACTTGACTTAAAATATCGTTCAAGCTTTCCAAAAAACCCATGTTCAGCATTTCGTCGGCCTCGTCAAGTACAACGGTTTTCACCTCATCGAAATTAGCTGCTTTCCGGCGCAATAAATCGAGCATACGTCCGGGCGTAGCTACAATAATATGAACTCCTTTTTTTAAAGCCGATAGTTGCGTTTCGATATTTGCACCCCCGTATACCGGCAATATTTTAAGGTTTTCAATATATTTTGCAAAATCTTTAAGATCGTCGGCAATTTGTACACAAAGTTCCCGGGTAGGGCATAATATTAGAGTTTGAGTCTTTTTATTCTTTAAGTCGATATGTTGTATCAACGGTAAACCGAATGCAGCGGTTTTTCCGGTTCCTGTTTGCGCCAAAGCAATGATATCTTGTTTTTTATCCAGAAGCAACGGGATAACTTTTTCCTGCACAGGCATAGGATATTGGAAACCCAACTCGCCGATGGCGTTCAGAATTTCGGGCATAATGCCCATTTCTTCAAATGTGATCATGTATTTTGTATATAATTTATAATGATTATCCAGATATATAGCTAAATTGATTTTACGTTACACAAGCTATTATTAGTCTTTAAACAAAGCCTTTCCAAAGTATCTCCGGTTGAATTTAGAACATAATTCATCAAGATAATTGTGTATGAATTCAGGCTTTATCTTGCGATATGATTTTAATAGCACTCTTTTAGTTTTACTTACCTATCGAAAGATGTACCCCGGAATACTATCCGCCGACTTTATCTTCCGGAATTACTTCCGCCCGATACCGGGAAATAAGCTCCTTCGAATCGACATAATCAAATATTAATGATAACTATCGGCTGTCAATATCCGGGCAATTAAGTATAGTTGCTACGCCGCCTGGTCGTTTGGGTGGTTGGTATGCAAAAAACGTTTACACCTGTATTTTTATTTTCGGGCGCAAAGATATTAAAAATTTTGTAACTACTCAGGTTGTATTCGTGATTTGCATATTAGCCATACATTTCAAGGCAAAGAAGACATCCTGTCTATTCTTGAGAGTAGTATCAATAATAGAACGTATTCTGGCAAATCGTTCAGAGCTTTTTCCCTTCCTGTTACGAAACGTAACAGACACTTTTGCTTTGACTCTGACATTCCGAATAGCCCTTTCCGAACCGTTATTATCCGGTGGGACACTGGGATATATGAAGAAATTAAAGATATTTTGCCTGTGTTTTTGAAGTCGAGTGATAAAAGCCTGTTCCTTTTTATGAAACCCGGTAATATCTACAGCCTGTAATTCATCTAATTCCCGGTTCAGTTTAGATAGTTCTTCCGGGGGATTTTGATAATCTTCGAAGAGCATGCGGCGTTTCATTGCTATGGCACGGTATAGTAATTCTTTCATCTTAACTCTCCTGCTATCCTGTAAACTCTTCTCGAAATTCAACAGTTCCCGTAATAAATGAGCAGTACATAACTGAGTCGCTTTTATAAAAAAACTGTAAAAATCCATCGGAAAAATATTCTTCAATTACACCGTGACCCCGGCTTACGAAAGATACGTTAAATGTCAGCATATGGTTTTGCCATACATGAAACCAGTGTTTTTTGCCGTTTACGCGACAGCCCATTTCATCTGAACATATTACCTCACTTTTGAATTGCATTGTAGACCGCTTCCGATTTTTGACTCATCTCTTCGAGTATGCCGTCTATGCTGACTTCAGAAAGGAGGAAGAAAAACAAATCTTTAAAAAATGTGGTCATTCGTTTATAGGGTAAAAACTGATATACGAACATATAACTGACTATACTCTTTACATTGGGGGCATATTGAATGCGCACATTCACGCCATGGGGATAAATGCCGGTATTTACTCTGCCACAATCCGGACACACTTTGTGGTGGGAACGATGCTCTGTATATTCCGGTTTTACAGGTGGAATATCCACTACCTGACGACGTGTGTGACCGCTTGACAATACATTTTCAGACTACACCCGTCAGTACATCTTTCAGAAAAATGACCTATTATCCTGTCGGGCGTCTCGCTCATGGACAAGGTATGACCCTGATAACCTTTCCCTCCGCCAGACTTCTTTCCGCTACTCTTGCGCAAACTACGTACATTACTCCGGTTTATATCCTGTGCCGGAGCGGTTGAAGTCGTTTCGCTGTTTCGTCCGTTTTTCAACAGTTCTATCTCTTCCTAAAACTGACCAACCAACTCTCTTAGGTCTCTTAATTCTTCTTACTGCGATAAGAACTGTTCATATTCCGAACGTCGTATGCTTACCATTTCTTCCACAAGGACAAAGATATGTACTTTTTTTACAAACTTTTTCGATTCTTTTAACTAATTCTTTTTTTGAAGTATCTGAGTAGTTACACGGAATTTATATCTACATTAGTCCACATAAAATTTTAAAGTTTAATTAAAAGTTTTTACTTTTGTACAAATAATTGCCTCCTTAGCTTAGTGGTAGAGCAGCTCATTCGTAACGAGCAGGTCGTGGGTTCAAATCCCATGGGAGGCTCTAAAGTAAATTTACTGTTTTTCAATATATTATTTCTAAAAAGCTTTTAATATTTTAGTTATACAGCAGGTAGTATAATTAAATTAATTCGTCTTATTTACAACTCGATCATTACGAATATGGCGGGCATATTTTTAGCTTTATCGCCGTATTTTTCTATAGTGTTTTCACCTTTAACCATGTTTATCGATTTTATTTTCGCAGGATTGAAATCCGTTCTCAGTTCTACAGGGCTTATTTCTTTTCTGTCAATTAAAATCAGTGGTTGTTTATCGAGGCCTACACTGTTTATTCCCTTTATGCCTATAAATCTGCATGTTGTATCTATTGGCAGATTCAGGTTTGGCCCTGAAAAAAAGATTTCTGCTCTTCTGGTTACATGTGTAGTATCGGTTGTAAGGTTGTAAACGTACATTTTTTTCAGGTTGAAGAATAATAAAACTATGGTTAGTACCGGAATAAGCAATAAGTATTTTGTTTTGTATATAGATTTTGTTTTTTCTTTGTTCATCATTTTAATTCGTTTTTTTAAATTCGACAAATTAAAATGATTGGCGTTACTATTAGAACTATCTAATTTATAGATATATAGTAAATGATATTGATAATGTTTACGATTGAATCCATATTTAAGCATTTCATCATCAACAATATACTCTAAATTGTTACGGATGGCCTTATTCAGCATCCACGAAACTGGATTCCACCAAAGCAAGCATTTGTTAATTGTACTGATAATGACATCGATACTATGTTGTTGGCGGATATGGACTAATTCGTGCTGGATGATCTCATTATATTCATAGGCATTGTGTAAGCCTGGATTAATGTAAATGCGGTTACCAAACGAAAACGGCTTTATCGGGCTGTTGATATTCACTATGCTATAGCTACCGTACTTGTGGTTCTGGTTAACCCTGAGCCTTTGTAAACTAAGGTATTGTCGGGCAAACTGTAAAAACATGACTAATATCCCGGCCAATGCAATTGCTATAAAATATTCGCTTAGTGGATATTGCTTCCACCATACAGCTGGGGCAATTTCGCCTATAGTTGAGCTGGGGAGGAAATTGTACATTATTGACAGTTGTGCCACTTGGAGATCTATCAAAATATATTGTATGATATTGAATTTAAAATTGATAATGGGAAGGATATACGATAGCGCTATCCCACCGGTGAAGTAATACCGGATCATGCGGTAAAATGTGTCACGGCTAAGCAGCAGCTGGTAAAACGCTGTCAGCAGGCATTGCACAATGGCAATTTTCAGTAAATAAGCGAGTAATATATTCATAACAAGATTTCAGCTCTTAGCCGAGTTATTTTTTATTTTCAATCATGTCGATGATTTCCTGTAACTCTTTTGCCGATATCCGTTTTTCTCCGGCAAAAAATGCAACCAGCTCCTTGTATGAATTTGAGAAATGATTTTTAACAACGGTTGTTAAAAATTGTTTTTTGTATTCGACTTCATCAATAAGGGCGAAATATTCGTTTACATTCCCCACAAGCCTGTGCGATACATAAGCTTTTTTCTCTAGGTTTTTTATGGTGGATACCAACGTGTTATAATGAGGAACAGGTTTGGCGTGTTTTTCCAAAAAATCGCGTGCAACGCCTTTACCCGTTTGCCAGATAGCCAACATGGCTTCCTCTTCCTGTTTGGTTAGTTTTTCTAAAATAGGTTTCATAATATTGTCCAATTTAATCACAAATCTACGAAAAAATCGGAGAAAATAACATTTATATAATCGCCAAAATGAAATGTCTATTTTTTTAGAAACTTTATTAAATATTTCTGAGCTATACGGTTTTGATTGGCGCCCATTAATAGGCAGCCTCAAGTTTAAACGAAAAGTCCCGAACCAAATTCGGGGCTTTTAAAATACGTTTCAAAAGCTTTTAATAAGCCTTTAATAAACTTTTAAACACTCAGGGCAACCGCACTAAAAAATATCGCTAATATAATATTATGATAATACGCTAGTTATAAAAATGATATTTCTACTATTGGTGATGTTTCAAAAAGTATGCTGCATCAATTTATTGGCATCCAATCATGTAAAAGCGAATTTAATATTTATTAAATCATCAAAACAAAATATTTAATTTAAAAA
>JAISFN010000162.1 GCA_031263585.1 Prevotellaceae bacterium
TAGTTTTTCTATTAAACCTTCGCTTTTATAGCGTAAAAAAAGCTGCGCTACGGCCAACGCGTCTTTTTCGCAGTAACGCACAATGCGCAACAAGTCATTTTCAACGTAATAAACATGCGTTATCTGGCTGCCGTCAATATCGTCCTTGGGGCTGGGCAGCCCCATAACGGTTGTTAATAAAGCCAACGAAGTATAATGCCTGTAATCGCCGAATTTCCAAAGCTCCATGGTATCTAAAAACGGTACTTCCCATGGTTTTAAACCGGCTATATTTAAGGCGGGGGGCAGTTTTATCCCGTTTATCAGCATCCGGCGGGCAATATACGGTAAATCGAACTCTTTGGCATTGTGCCCGCATAATCGTCCCCTGTATCTTTTTTGAAAGAATGAAGTCAGCATCGATTTAAAACCATCGAGCAGCTCGACTTCATTATCCTGGTAAAACGATTTTACACGAAATGTTTTTACGCCGTTACGGTCGAATATAAAGCCCGCCGAAATGCAAATTATCCGGCCAAACTCGGCCCAAATGCCTGCACGGGGGTAAACATCGGCGGCTGTTTCGCCTTCCTTGCGGACATAAGCCGATTTTTTATCCCATAATTCCTTGTAAACATCGGGTAAATCATCAAACGTTGGGTACTGCGGAACGGTTTCGATATCCAGAAATAATATATCTTCGGCATTAATGTTTTCGATCATTTGTTTTTCAGCGCTTTTTCAATTGCCGTAACTAAAATATCGATAGCTATATCGTTATGGCCGCCTTGCGGGATAATGATATCGGCATAACGTTTGGTAGGTTCGATAAATTGCAGATGCATCGGTTTTACCGTTTTCTCGTAACGTTCTAATACTTTATCAACCGAGCGGCCCCGCTCCATAATATCTCGGCATATAACGCGGCTTAAGCGATCGTCGGCGTCGGCATCAACAAAAATCCTTACATCAAATAACTTGCGTAAATCGAGAGAGTAAAATATCAATATACCTTCAACAATAACAACATGCTTAGGCGCAATGCGTATAGTTTCGGGCTGGCGCGAACAGGTCAGGTACGAGTATATAGGCTGCTCAATGGCATATCCTTTTTTCAATTGCTTAATATGCTCTATCAGTAATTTAAAATCGATGGAATCGGGATGGTCAAAGTTCAATTCCAAACGTTCTTCAATGGGCAAATGGCTGCTGTCCTTATAATATGAGTCCTGAGGAATAACAACAACCTCGTCTTTTGGCAAAGTTTTAATTAATTTTTTAACTACAGTTGTTTTCCCTGAGCCTGTCCCTCCCGCAATACCTACTATCAACATTTTTTTGATGGAATTAAAAAATAAAAAACGATTAATGAGCAAAAATAAAATAAATTTGTTGCTTACTACATAATTAATCACAATTATTATTTATTATGAAAAAATATTTATTACTAACTTTTATATTAACATCCTATGTTACAATATCATTCGCCCAAACCGATACCACAAAGAAGGAGCCTTCTCCGTGGAAATTAACCGGTGTTAGCTCGTTAAACTTTGTACAATCGTCATTTACCAATTGGTCGGCCGGGGGGAATAATTCGGTAGCCGGTACAGTAGCCGGTAAATTAAATATATTATATAAAAAAGATAAAATAACCTGGGAAACCAACCTGGAATTAGCTTACGGGCTAACTTTTTTGGAGGGTGAAAAACGCAAGAATAACGATAAGATAGATTTTTCTTCGAAATTCGGTTATCAGGCTTTTAAATATTGGAATTATACAGGCTTGCTATCCTTTAAAAGCCAGTTTGATAAAGGATATGCTTCCTATCCGGTTACGGATAAAAACGCCTATAATTCGAAGTTTTTTGCACCGGCTTATTTAATCCTTTCTTTAGGTATGGATTATCAGCCGATTCCTGATTTTTCACTGCTTATCTCGCCCATTACGGCCAAATTTACCTTTGTATATGATGATTATTTGTCGGGTTTGAAAGCGTTTGGCGTCGATGAGAATGAAAATTTATATGCCGCATGGGGCGCCTATGTAAAAAGCGCTTATACAAAAAAATTGCACGAGAATATAGTACTGGGCACAGTAGTGGAACTATTTTCGAATTTACTGGATTCACCTGAAAATGTTGCTATAAACTGGGAACTGAAGTTTGATTTTAATATTACAAAATTTATAAAATCGAATCTTTACACGCAACTGATGTATGATGATAGAACCAAGATATATGAAGGAGGTAAGACCTTTGGCGCTAAAGTACAGTTTAAACAAGTGCTGGGTGTCGGGTTTGCCTACATCTTTTAATAAATACTATAAACTGCTGTTGCAACAATGCCTAGGGCAAACGCGTCGAAAAATAAAGCGCCGTATTGGCGATATACAGCAATATGAATTTGATTATTGATGTAAAAAAATGAAAAATACTGGATTACTTGCGGTTGCTCTATAACAATGCAGGGTATTAGCGAGTGTCCGGCATTTTATCATCTTTACGTATTGCAGATTTAATATTATTGCAGATTTTAGGCATCAATGTAAAAAGCAGGCGGAGATGCGAACAGAACAAGAACGTCATTATTTAACCACAAGGCCCGCAATCCTTGTGTTCCTTGTGAAATCGTTGTGAACCTTGTGGTTAAAATTTTACAGAATAGACAGGTATTAAATCAATAAAAACAACCATCGCTCCGCCAAATATTTATATTGATCCGATTTTAGATCTTTAGAGTATACTCATTTAATAGATATTATGCCGAATAAAAATTTTAATAATTGAAAATGGCATCAGTTAGCGGATGTCGTGACATACAACAAGCCCCTCTTTTTTGGAAAGCTTGGGCTAGCTTTTAACATTATAAATTAACACATCAACACATTTTCAAACTAATAACAGTTACTATATGTCCAGTACCATTTTTTTGCGTTTATTTTTCATTTTCTCAGGTACCGATTCGATAACCTGTTCTTTTAATGCATTTATTAGCGTGGGTTTAACATAATTACGATGCACGGCAATACTTACCTCTCGAACAGGCTCAATACCTCGGAAATAACGAACCATGTTAAGCTGCTTTAGCGAAAAATTTGCAATGCCCAATTCGGGTAACAATGTTATACCGTCATTCAATTCAACCATACGTTTAATTGTTTCGAGGCTGCCGGTTATGTAGTTTAAACGTGTATTTTCCTCGCTTTTATCAACTTTCGAGTTGCACAGGTGCGCTATTTGCGAACGTAAACAATGTTCCTCCGTCAACAATAATAATTCGCTCCCGTCGATATCGTCGGGTAATAAAGTTTTCAGTTTCGATAAATGGTTTTTAGGAGATACATAAGCAACCAAAGGCTCATAAAACAAAGGAATTTCGGTTATATTTTTTTCGTGTAACGGTGTTGCCAAAATGCCGCAATCAATTGTATTATCTTTTAGGCCCTTAATAATTTGGGCTGTGGTCATTTCCGTAATATTTACCGATACCTCGGGGTAGTTTTTCATAAATTTGAGTATGAACAGAGGAACCAAATAGGGCGCTATTGTGGGTATAATGCCTAAATTAAGCAGGCCGTTCACCTCCCCTTTACACGATTTTATAATTTCGGGCACTCGGATAAACTCCTTACAAATAACCTGTGCCTGTTCAACCATCAACCGGCCTACATCGGTGCAAATTACAGGTTTTTTACTGCGGTCGAAAATAATAATGTCCAGTTCTTCTTCGAGTTTTTGTATCTGCATGCTCAAAGTAGGTTGGGTAACATAGCAACTTTCAGCTGCTTGTGCAAAGTTACGGTAACGATCAACCGCAATAACATACTTTAATTGTGTTATTGTCATAGCGTTTCAATATTTAAGGTAATTAACATACAAATATAAATAAAATCTATTACATTATAAACAATATCAATTTGACTTATGATATTATTTTATCGAAATTTGTAACGTAAAAAAACAATAATAAATATAAATTTTATAATAATAACATACACATTATGAACAGAATTTTATCCGTTGGAGCAAAGTTTCCGGCATTCGAAAAAACAGCAGTCGTATCTACCGAGGTACAAAATGAATTTGCTAAAATTACATCGGAAGATCATGTAAAAAAAGGGCAATGGATGGTTATGTTTTGGTGGCCAATGGATTTTACATTTGTTTGCCCTACCGAAATAGCGGCTTTTGGGGATAAAAGCAAAGATTTTGCCGACCGCAATGTTCAGCTTATCGGTGCATCTACCGATACCGAATTTGTTCATCTGGCCTGGCGTAATAACCACCCTGCATTAAAAAATTTATCGTTCCCGATGCTGGCCGATACATCAAAATCGTTAGCCGAGGAATTAGGAATATTGGAAAGCAATTCAAAAGTAGCCTATCGAGTAAGTTATATCGTTGATCCAAACGGAATTATTCGTCATGTAAGTGTTAACGACCTGTCGGTAGGACGCAATGTTGATGAGATTTTAAGAGTTGTAGACGCATTACAAACAGACAAATTAACTCCGTGCAACTGGAAGAAAGGGGAGAAAACTCTTAATTAATTCACTTTAAATAAGTTTTTTGGTTTTTAGCTTTAACGAGGCTCCTTTTCGGATACCTCGTTATTGTTTTACAGTACCGACATATAATTGATAACGGTATCACGATATGCGATATGTGAAAAATCGGAATATGCTGTACGCATATCGCACTTCACTATATAAAATGATATTGCTACATACGCAAACCGGCGGTATTGATAAAAAACTCTGCAAAGCTTTCATATTCCTCCATAACGTCTCTTCCGTTTATGTCTAAAATTTCATATTTCTTATTCTCAAAATTATAGGCATATATGTCGTCATCGGCACGTCCTATAAAAACTCTGTGTTTCGTCGAACAGTCTTCCCAATAATCATAAATGTCGTCGTTAAACGATACGATATCGTTGAGGGTATAGTTGGTTTCGGGATCGGTTACCTGATCGGTACCAAACAGTTCGATACCGTTCCATGCAAATCCGTTATGCATTTTTAAAAAGTCAATATAATCGCCGGGTAGCCGGATGTCAATCTCGACAATAATAAAATCATCGCAGCGCCGTTTTATATCTTCTTCCGATGCCGGACGGGGAATCATTGCACCTTCATTGGAGGCTAAACAATTCAGTATTTCCATCATTTTGTTTTTCATAATACGGTATTTTAGGTTAAAAATATCAGGCGGTGTTCTCCAAAGTATGCAAACTTATACAAAACCGGAATTGATGTAAAAGAAAGCTAAATTGAATGCTTTTAAAATACGTTTAAATACTGTTTAAAAGTTTGCATAAATACGTTAACGCTCGCATATTATTTTGGACAAACAGCAAGTTTTACAGAAGGTCCTGCGGATATGATGCCTCATCCGGCAATTATCCCCCCCCGATACCTACGGTATATTTCTTTCCTGCACGATGGTTTCCGCCTTTGAATGCGACCGCAAAACTATGCCAATCATCGGTGACAATACTTCTGCGGTTCACGCCTAAAGCAGGCAATTTTTCTTCAAGCCTCGGGCTGTTTTCATTCCCGTTTGCTCCAAACAACGGTTTCTTTGCATTTCTTTTTATCTTTATACGTTGGCAATTGAAACAATGGAGGGTGATTTTTATTTGCATTTACAAAAATACTAATTAATCCCTGATTGCAAAATCTCTACATCAGCATATTTTTTAAATTGCCACCTCTTTTTGAATTGCAGGAATTTGTTTATACATGAGGATTAATTCGATATACATGTTAATAATAATCAACAAAGAATATAAAGAAATCAACAAACTTTACTATCTTTGATGCAAAAAATATAAATTATGTATATTAGTATATTTCGCTTGATATTGGTAATCCTGTCATCGATGGTGGCGGGCATGAATATTTTTAATATTTTGAGTGCAAGGGCAAACGGGCAATCTACCCAAGTACCTGTTTGGACTTTTATAATCATGTTGGCTATCATTATTATGATGCTGTCCACTCAGTATTTTCAAAACAAAAGATATAATAAGGAAAATAAAGAGTAAGCAATATAAGCCATTGATACGGTGCAGTTGTTGTTCAATTATTTGCTCGAAAGTTTTTATTGTGTTTGATTATTAAACTTAATAATAAAATAAAAACCCGGAATTTATGGGAAAAAATGTAGTTGCTGGTATTGATATCGGTGGAACAAATACGCGTATAGGCCTGGCCGATGATGAGGGTAACGTTTTGTTGGGTACATGTATTGCTACCGATAAACATCCTGTGGCCGATATGTATGTCGAAGTGATATATAATGAGATAGAAACCTTGCTAAAAGGTGGAGGCAGCGAGCCTTACGGGCTGATTGGTATAGGAATAGGCGCCCCGAATGGAAATTACCATACAGGATGTATCGAGGATGCTGTAAATTTACCCTGGCAGCAGGTTCCGTTAACTGCCGCACTAAATAGATATTACCCTACGTTACCTGTTAAGTTGACAAACGATGCTAATGCTGTGGCGCTTGCCGAAATGGTATATGGCGATGCAAAAGGGCTGAAGGATTTTATTGTGGTTACTTTGGGTACAGGCCTGGGGAGCGGGTTTGTTGCTAACGGTGACATTGTGTACGGATACGATGGCTTGGCAGGGGAACTGGGACACATAATTGCTATTGAAAATGGGCGCGAATGCAACTGTGGCCGTTGCGGATGTTTGGAAACTTATGCATCGGCAACAGGGATCAAACGCACGGTATTTGAATTATTATGTAACTCGGCCGAAAAAAATGATAAAAGCGTGCTGCGTGATATCGATTTTCATAATTTGTCGGCAAAAGATATCGACAAAGCTGCCCGCGAAGGAGATTCGATAGCCAACAAAGCCTTTGAAATAACCGGTAAAATATTGGGAAAATGTTTGGCCGATATGGTGGCTGTTACAAGCTCCAGCCATATATTTTTATTCGGAGGTTTGGCCGAAGCCAGGGAATTGATATTCACTCCCACAATTGAGTCGTTGAAAAAAAATATATTATTCTGTTACAAGAATAAAGAAACAGGCGAACCCAAGGTGAAGATATTGCCCTCGGGCTTGGGGAATAAAGATACAGGCATTATCGGGGCGGCCGCACTTATTTGGAAAGATAAATAATTTAAATAATCAGTATGAGTTTTACAGTGTATTTGCGTAGAGCAGTAAAATCTATTTTGTACATCGGTATCATATTCGTTTTATTATTGGGAGTAATGTACGTTTTTTCGGAAAAAAAATCTCCCGATACGAGTTTTATGGATGTGATGATTCCTGAGCAGAATCGCTTGCCGATGATCGGCTTTATAGTTGTTTTCGGACTTGTTTATCCGTTTCTGACTTTCGTTAAAAAAAACGTGTATCTGAATAAACCCTTTGAAGAAGAGCGCGATGGGATAGTCCGTATTTTTGAAATTTCGGGATTTGAACTTGTTGGCGCGGAAGAATACAAGATGTTTTTTCGCCCGAAGAATAAATTTGCCCGTTTTATGCGCATGATGGAAGATGTTGTTGAAGTTGATTACTCCGATACTCCGATAATACTGAACGGAATGAGGAGAGAGGTGTACCGCCTGAGCAAACACATCGAGTATATGAGTATGAGGCAAAACGAAGAGTAAGCTTTTGAAAAGGTAAATGCAGTGAAAAATAAATTGCTAATGCCCTTTTTGAAATGGGTGGGAGGTAAAAGGCAATTAATTTTTGAAATTAAAAAGTATTTGCCCAAAAAGCTTTCTAACTCGATTTATTATGAGCCTTTTGTTGGGGGAGGAGCCTTATTTTTTCATTTACAGCCTAAAAAAGCCATTATAAACGATAGTAATTCGGAACTCATAAACGTATACAAGGTTATCAGGGATAATATCAAAGAACTTATTCAAGACCTCAAAAAGCATAAAAATGAAGTGGAGTATTATTATGAAATCAGAGCCTTGGACCGATGCCCCCTTTTTACCACGTTATCCGACGTTGAAAAAGCTTCGCGCATTATTTTTTTAAATAAAACATGTTATAACGGACTTTACCGGGTTAATAATTTGGGAGAATTTAATACCCCTTTTGGAAAATATAAAAACCCGAATATTGTAAATGAACCTGTATTAAAGGCGGTACATAAGTTTCTACATGCTAATGATATCGAAATAATTAATGGTGATTATGAATCTGCATTAAGCTCTATCCCAACAAACTCATTTGCATATTTGGATCCTCCGTACCATCCTGTTTCCGATAGTTCTAATTTTACGGGGTATGTGCAGGGAGGGTGGAATGAAAATGATCAAATCAGCTTAAAAAAAACATGTGATTTACTCAATGAAAAAGGGATAAAATTTTTATTATCGAATTCCGCTACTGATTTTATTAAAAACCTTTACTCGAGTTATCAAATATGTATTGTAAAAGCGAATCGAAGTATAAATTCTGATGGAGAAAAGAGAGGACTGATCGATGAACTTTTAATCAGAAATTATGAGTGATACAAAAAACGAAAAGGCATGGGAACTTCTTTTTAACAACTATAGTATACTAAGCGAAATACACAAACAAGCTTATTATATCATAAGCTCAACGGATATTAATAGAGTTAGGGAGAAATAATTTATTTTTTTGCAAACAAAGGGAAGCAGTTGTTTACTTTAAGTTTGCCTGAACGGCAGGTAGAATTTGCTCAATTAATTCTTTTGCACGCAGCATTTAATCGTACACTGGAGTTGTATTTTCAAAAAACCGATATTCCTGCAAAAGAAGAAGTAGTTGCTATAATGAAAACATCAGAATTGTATAATATAGAGTCTGAATCAACATTTCATCGTAGGGCTTCTACTATATTATCTTGGATACATTGGATATTATCGCTTATCGAAGAATAATTAACAAATTATTAATTAATAAATTATAATCTATGAAAAACGTAAAGTTATTAGCGCCATTTTTAATATTGATAGCAATAGTTGCATCATGCGGAGAAAAAATTGTGAAAATTGATTATCCCGAAACAAAAAAACTTGAACAAAAGGATACTTACTTTGGTACGGAAGTAGCCGACCCTTACCGTTGGCTGGAAGATGACAACTCGACCGAAACAAATGCCTGGGTTGAAGCCGAAAATAAAATAACATTCGATTATCTGAATAAAATACCGTTCAGGAAACAAATTGAAGACCGTTTGACCCAGTTGTGGAACTATCCGAAGGAAGGCGCTCCGTACAAGCGTGGTAACCGTTGGTTTTTCAGCCGTAACGAGGGTTTGCAAAACCAATACGTTATGTATGTAAAGGACAGTGAAGACGGCGAAGCACGCATATTGCTTGACCCCAATAAACTGTCGGATGACGGAACGGTTGCTCTGGCTGGGACAAGCATTGATAATAGCGGTAAATATTTGGCTTACATGATTTCGGATGCAGGTTCGGACTGGCGGATTGCCTATGTAATGGATATTGAAACTGGCGAAAAGTTGAGTGATGAATTACGTTGGATTAAATTTTCGGGCTTATCGTGGTATAAGAACGGGTTCTTTTATAGCCGCTATGATGCTCCTGTCGATGGTAATCTGCTAACTGCTAAAAATGAGTTTCATAAAGTATTTTACCACAAACTGGGCACTCCCCAGCTGGAAGATCAGTTGATTTTTGTCGATAACAAAAATCCATTGCGTAATTGCAACGCTGAAGTATCGGATGATGAACGTTACCTGTTTATTTATCAGTCACAAAGTACCGATGGCAACATTCTTTATGTGAAAGATTTGGAAAAAGACAGCAAACTGATGCAGTTTAATGACTTTTTTGAAAATAATTTCAGCGTAATTGATATAATCGATAATAAATTATTAATCGAAACCAACTATAAGGCATCGAACTATTGTGTTTTATCGGTTGATATCAACAAACCCGAACTGGCAAATTCAACCGTGTTTATTCCCGAGGACCCTAATGCCGTATTGCAGGGTGTACAGTATGTAGGCGGTAAATTATTCGGTTCGTATATGAAAGATGCTCATAGCCAGGTTCGTATTTTCGATACGAAAGGCGCTCAGCAAGGCGAATTGAAGTTGCCTACGGTAGGTACATGCAGCGGATTATCGGGCGAACCCGATGAGGATGTGGCTTATTTTACCTTCACATCGTTTACATTCCCCTCGGTGATTTATCGTTACGAAGTGTCGAAAAACGAATATACCGAATATCTTAAACCGAAGATTGATATCGACCTTAATTTGTACGAGTCGAAGCAGGTGTTTTATACCAGCAAGGACGGTACAAAAGTTCCTATGTTTATTGTACATAAAAAAGGCTTGAAACTGGATGGCAACAACCCGGCATTACTTTACGGTTACGGTGGATTTAATTCGAGCCTGCAACCTTCGTTCAGCGTATCGCGTTTAGTATGGATGGAAAATGGCGGTGTATATGCAATGGCTAACATTCGTGGCGGTGGCGAGTATGGTAAAGCCTGGCACGAGGCCGGAACCAAAATGCAAAAGCAATGTGTGTTTGACGATTTTATTGCTGCTGCCGAATATTTGATACAGGAAAAATATACATCCTCATCGAAACTGGCTGTTCAAGGTGGTTCGAATGGCGGTTTGTTAATCGGAGCAGTAGTTAACCAGCGTCCCGATCTGTTTGGTGTAGCCATACCTCAGGTAGGCGTTATGGATATGCTGCGTTACCATATGTTTACCATTGGCTGGGCTTGGGCCGGCGATTATGGAAAAAGCGACGATAGCAAAGAACAATTTGAGTATCTGTACAAATATTCACCCCTGCATAACATCCGCAGCGATGTCGATTATCCGGCAACATTAATTATGACAGCCGACCATGATGATCGTGTTGTTCCGGCGCACTCGTTCAAGTATGCCGCAACATTGCAAGAAGCGCAACGCGAACATAAAAACCCTATGCTTATTCGTATACAAACGCGTGCGGGGCATGGCGCAGGTACTCCTACAAAAGCGGCTATCGAACAACAAGCCGATATTTATTCGTTTATTCTTAAAAATATGGGTTTAACGTACCATATAACTGTACAAAAATAACAGCAAATAAGCTTTTATACAATACAAGGGGCTGTCCGAAAATCAGGGCAATCCCTTTTTTATAATAACAATGCCTCGCTCCAATATGGCGATACACAAAAAAAGTAACGGTAAGGAAAATGCAGATTATCAGTACGGTAAACGTAGTTAAAAGGCTTACAGTATGTTCTTTAACTTATCAGTGGCAAAAGAAGTAGATAGAGGCATTATAATTAAAAGTAGGAGACGTGTAAATAAGGCATTCAAGATCATTGAACTATAACGGGATGGCGTAGAAAATACGGCGACATTGATTCATTTACCGGCAGAGGTCCCCATTACGTGAACACTCCAGAACAAAAGGTTCAATAGATTGGAGAGAAATTACGTTTATTGGAACAATAGAATAAATTTTAGGAAGAGCAGTTATTGGAATCGTAAGATAAAGCCGCTATATCAGAGAATTTGATATACTTGTCAGAGAAAAGATATAATAATAAACATTCTATTTAATAAGATTTAAAATTGGTGATTATGAGTAAATTAACCCAACTTTTCCTGGGTTTTTCATTCCATCTGCTAGTCAATGCTTTATAATTCTGCGTAATTGAATTTGGGTACTACAAATTTATATTTTCCGTTCCGCTTGTTACCTTGTTAAAACGGTCTAATTTAATTATGAATCCATCGGGGGTTTACGTTGCTATCTGTTTGATAGCCTAAATCAACTTTTTCATAGAACTTTTTTCATTTTTATCCTGCTGAACCCGCAAGGTTAATTTAACAATATAAAGCTAATGAGGCCGTCTCAAAAGTCGGAATCTAATTCGTTTCTGTCATTTTAAGTGAAGTTAACTTACTTATTATAATGAATTTATATTCTTAACTTCATTCAGAATGACAACTCGGAGGACTTTTGAGACAGCTTCTATCAAATTATTTTTATCCAATGAACAATTTTTTAAATTGGAAATATATTATTTTTGTATCGCTTGTTAAGCGATGAAAATAATTAAAAATAACCTGGAAGAATTACACGAAGCCATATTGTCCGCATTGGGGCTGGGATATACTTACTAATATATTATCGAAATAGTAAAGGCTTATTATTTAAGATTAGAATATCCGATTATCGAGGCTATGATTCGCTTTCAAAAATTTAACGGGTAGACATTCTTTCTGTTTATCTAGCGGTTAAGCGCTCATGTCCCGTTTTGCTCTTGTCGGAGTAAGGACTGGTATGCGCTGAAATTCTACTGTAACAATTCCGCGAATTTATAGCATTTAGTTTTAATTGTTACAGGTGAATAAACCCGGCGCTTGTAAATTTGAAGGGAATTTCAGCGAAAGACTGGCAGCCTGGAAAAGACAGGCATAATTTTTAAGACGGGGGGCTTTACGCCCCCTCTGCCTTTTTTACTTTACCGTGAAAATAATTTGTCCCTTCACAGCCCCTGAATTGGGGTTTTTACTTTTGTACCTGAAAACTTGAGTTATGAAAGGCGGTTTACTACACCTATCCCTCATAAACGAACTGATCCGTGGCGGAGCCCTGTTCTCGTTTACCTTCGTTAAAAATACCGGCGGAATAATCAGCGCCCAAAACTGCGTTTGTACCAGTTTCTATGCCTCAGGGCGCACCATGAATGTGAAAAGGCCGCGGTAGCAGGGCCTTCCATAAAACTTGTCGCTTATCTAAAATAATACGCGGGCGTTTAAAAGCCCTTTAAACGTAATTTAAAAGCTCTTTAAACAGTATTTAAAAGCCCTTTAAAGTATTTAATCCGGCTTTGTTTTACATCAATTCCGGCTTTGTTTTTTAGCATGCTTTGGAGAACGCCGCCCAAATTTTATTGCGAATAAATTCTATTGAGCATCAATGTGATAAAAGCCGGATGCGGCATGGCTTCATTTGTAGAAACCTTGTACCCGTAATCTTTGGCCGACCTGCGAAAATTTTCCAGCCATGAAAATGTTCGCTCCACGACCCATCGTTTGGGTAGGGGCTTAAATTCAGTTGATTTGTCTGACCGCAAGGTGATTTCCATGTCCAACCCGAAGTCATTTTCGACATTTTCTTCCAGCCCGCACCGGTAACCCTCATCGGCATAAATCTTCTTCATCCGCTCGAAAGGCCTGCCAGCCGCGATTTTATCGTCCTGCACGCCAATATGCGCCAGGCAATGAGCTTTAAAATAGCCCCTGCAGTTTCCTATGAATTGTTCGATGAAATCGTCATCCAATTGCCGGATGCTGATTTAACTGCCGCCAACCGCAAGTTCCTTGAACCGCTCCGTTTCTCATTGGCCGCCTTCGCGCTGAACCAGCCGAACCGCGCCGATGAATACCTGCGCCGCGCCCTGGCCTGGCTCAAAGCAATGCCCGATGATTACCCCGCCTGAAAAAACTCAACAGTAGGCCGCACCGAATTAAACCGGCAGCAGCCGCCATTTTCGTTCGCCACATGTATTTCGACAGTAAGCAGTAAATATGGGCGGTCGTGATGATGCGCCTTTTGCGTCCCCTTATCTTTTTCCCGCCATCCGCGCCGCGGCTTTCGCCTCGTGCGGGTAACCCTCACGCTTTGGCCGCCGAGCGGTCTCGCGCTGGGTGGCCAAAGCTTTTTTGCCGTTCCCGGCATTTGTCGCGCAAACGTTCATGTATGTCCTCGAATGTGCCGTCTTTCTTTCCATCGTGAAAAATAATAAAGGCCGGTTGCCGCCTGCAACCGGCCTTTATTTCAATTTCAAGTTTTTCAAGGTTGGGGAAAATGGTTTTTATAATAACAATACTTGCCCTATTGGCATTTATCTCTGCGCTGTTTTGCATGAAGCGGCAAAATGATTATTCGCCGCTGATGGCGGGAATATAGTAAGCAGAGTGCTAATTTTGAACAATTAAATGTGAAAACGGATAGTTTGAGGAATACAAACAAAATGGATATGAAGAAAAATTAAAATAAATTTTTACAACAATTGAAATATGATTTACGGATACATTCGAGTTAGCACTGACAAACAAACAGTAGAGAATCAGCGATTTGAAATTAACAACTTTTGTGAGAGAGAACAGCTGGATATTGACGGTTGGATAGAGGAGACCATTAGCGGCACAAAATCGTACGACAAACGCGAACTCGGGCGGTTGTTAAAAAGGGTGCAAAAAGGTGATTTAATTGTTTGTGCAGAACTTTCACGATTAGGGCGCAACTTATTTATGATTATGGAAATATTGAATATTTGCATGAACAAAGAGTGTAAAGTGTGGACAATTAAAGATAATTATCGCCTTGGCGAAGATATTCAAAGTAAAGTTTTAGCTTTTGCCTTTGGACTTTCTGCCGAAATAGAACGTAATTTGATTAGCCAGAGGACAAAGGAAGCCTTGGCTCGCCTTAAGGCAGAGGGTAAATGCATTGGTCGAGAAAAAGGCGTCAGAAACGTACAACTTAATAAAAAATGTCTTCAAAAACACAATCAAATACTTAAATATATGGATGATGGAACAAGTATTCCCTCAATAGCAAAAAAGATAAAAGTAGCCAAAGGCACTTTATATCGTTATCTTGCATATACAAATATCCGGCTACCAGTGAAATCAAATAATCGTCGCTGGGAACGTGGCATTTATTGAGTTCTCTTTTGACGTCCGGTTTTTGAAGACAGATACAAAAGCTAGATACCAAGGTTATACGTTCTATTTTAAGGAGGGATTTTGTTGGAATAATGTCTTAACAACTTTTATTCGCTGTAGAATTAAACAAAAGACTGTTCAAAGCACAGAAAGTATGAGTTTTTTCTCTATATATGAAAGTGTGCCTGAATATTATATGATAACCATTATGAATTCATATTTTGCAGCATATTACATAGACTCTTTTGTTAATTCCACATCTCACTGTACAACTGGAGATGCCAAATTAATTCCGATCATTATTCCAACAAAAGAGCAGTTAGCTTTATGTAAATCGCTATTTGATAAAATAATAAAACTTAAAAAGGTTTCAAAAAAATCTTATTCAGAAAACGAAATCTCAACAAGAGAAATAAATATAATTGAAAAAGAATTGGATAAATTTGTTTGTGAATTATATGCTATATAATTCACAAACCATCTCATCAAGCCGCTTTTGTATTTCATCCAATTGTTCCTCTGCAATTGCATTGGTTATTGCTGATGCGAATTGTTTTTTCTTGACATTTTCGGCGTTAGTAAATAACTCTTCAAATTTATATAATTGTTCTCTGGTTGGAATAATGACAGGAAGTTGACGTGCATCATTAATCTGAAAATGAGAGGTGTTATTTATGAAATTATCAACATAAAAACTTATGAAATTAGAATTTATGAGACATACATAATACCAATCAGGTAAAGTTACCATTGTAAACAAGCTCATACTTAATACATCAAATACACACTTCTCTTTTAATCGTGCCTTTAAGAAAGTCGAATTAACATCTATCCAACAAAATCCCTCCTTAAAATAGAATTGGGGATTTCTAACCACAGGCATACCTTCACCCTTTTTGCCGGAATTAGTCTTCAAAAACCGGACGTTCTCTTTAGACCATGCAATTGCAAAAGGAGTTTCCAAATACCAACGATTTCCATCTTTATCACCCTTATCATATGGGACATGATATGCATTTGAAGTATCTATTCCATTTTCTTTTTCGTCATCACTAAGCAAATTAACATCGGCAATTTCATCATCATCAATCAGGCGGAATATATAACCTTGTCCAAAAATATCCCGTCCATATTTCTCTTTTAGTTGATCAAACTTTGATGCTATTTCTAATTCGCTTTTACTCTTCAGAAATTCCTGAGGAGAAAGATAGTCTAATTCTTCTTCTGTTATCTTATGTTTTTTTACAGCTTCTATTAACTTCTTAGGTCGAGATTCTAAAATGTTCTTAGCCCACTTAGTAGACTTTCTCACTGCCACATATTTTCCATTATTTGCAGTAGCTAAGCCCTGCCCTCCTTCCGTCAGACAACCCAACAAAGTTATGTCTCCTGGCTTTAGATTTTTACGATATTCTTCGAGCTCTTTAGCGTTTTGAGCAATTTTTTTGCTTGTTTCTATTTTGCTCCACCATTTATCATATAGTTCTTTTACCTTTTTACCATACAGATTCCATATCTTCAAATTATATTCTGTTGGCTTAAAAATAACAAGATTCTGGGTCTCTCGATAAACATCTTGTAATATAGGTGCATACTCAATCGGTTCTTTCAGATTTTTGCTTCCATCTAAAAATCTGACCATCTGATTATTTGTGAGTGATTTATTGACAACTTGAATAATACAAGTGTCAACCATTGCTGCCTCGAATGGATTGGCCGTATCGAAAATATAATTGATAGACTTTTTTAACATCAATTCTCTCATATTTCGTTTTGTCTGAGTTGTCCAAAACGTTTTCGGGATGATATATGTAAACGACCCATTTTCTTTAGTTAGAATTAAGCCATTAAATGTGAAAAGATTATAAGTGTCATCAGAGAAGCCAAATTCTGCTTCATATTTCTTTTTATCTGAATCCGGTACTCCCTTTGTTGAAATATACGGCGGATTACCAATCACAATATCAAAACCCTCTTTCAATCCAAACATCCACTCCATATCGAAAAATGGCGATGATGCGCTTTGGTCATAAGGATTCCACAACGCCAGCTGTTTGGCATCTTCGGGAGCAAAGTCGTTATTTGCTTCTAAAAGGTTTGCCAATTTTTCGCGTAATTCTTTGTCTTTGCTGCGGTGTTCTTTTTTCTTTTCGGCTGTATCGGCGCTAAAATGCAGATGCCGAACCTCGAGCAATGATTTTTTCGTAACTTCAATTTGTGGGTCTTCAAACAAGTCGGCAGTAAAATCGCCTTCTTTTTTCTTATTTAATCCTATTAAAGTATTGGCTGCCACAAATTTGGTTTCCAAGTTCGGTAATGGCTTTATACCAAAATTATTTGCCGCATTTTTCTTGGGCGTTTGTTCGCAAATAAGCGAAATGAAAAATCGTAATTTGCTTATTTGCACCGCTATCGACTGAATATCTACGCCATAAATGCAGTTTTCTATCAAGTGCAGTTTCAAATCAAAAATAGAATGAGAATAATCAATATTTTCCATCATACAAATTATTCTGTTTAAAATCCCCATTGGGAAAGCGCCCGAACCACAAGCGGGATCGAGTATTTTTCCATTTAACAATGCTTCGTAAATTTGCTTTTTCAGCATTGTATCAATTTTTATTTTTTCATTAAACAATTTTCTGAAAATATCTTCATATTGTTCTCCCACTGCTTGTTTCAAATAAGCAATCAGAGATTCATCGACCATATAATTAACAATTTCGCGAGGCGTGTAAAATGAGCCTGATTGTTTGCGTGCAGTTTCTTTGGTTTCGGGATTGTATGCTCCGAGCAAATTCTCGAATACTTTTCCCAAAAGCTCAGGGTCAAGCGCTACATTAACATCATCGGGCGTATTTTCTTCAATCGTAAAATTGTATTTGCCAAGTAAGGGAATAATCCCTTTGTCTTTGTCGAAAAACAAAATATTGGGAATATGGGCGCGGGATTGCTTGCCTTTTTTTCGGCTAAAACCATCACAATAAATAATTTTTCCGTTACTGTCGGGCGTGTCTTTATCCAAACACTCGAATAAGCCGCCGTTCAAAAAAGGAACTTTACCAAACATTTCAACTACTTCATGGTTGGAAATAGAAAATTCATCTGCATAACGATAGAGCGTTTTTATGCCGTATTGTACGCTGTTTTCGGAAAAAGAGCCATCGATAGCAAAACTGCGGTCTTCTATTTTGTTGTTCAACGTGGCAAAAAACAGATTTTGCAGAATGGCACGGTAATAATTATCTTGTTCGTTGTCGGCGGCATTAAAGTTTTTGAGAATGGATTTCAATTTGTCAATGTCAAAAATCGTTTCGGGAACAAGATTTTTCTGTTTGATAAACCACACAAACATGAGTCGTGTAATGAGTCGTATAAGGTGTTCGTCAATTTTTTTATTTTCGGTTTCGTTGGGGTAGGTTACGCCGATTTCGCCAGACAATGCCCACTGATACCACGCAAAAAGTTCGGCGTAAAATTCTTTGGTAAGAGTTTCGACAGAGAAGGTGTTTTTCACGTTTTCTAAAGTCGCTTTTCCCTCTTTTTTCGCAATGATATTCAAACGGTCGGCAGGCGTTTTTGTTTTTGAATGTTTGCCAAGCACATAAGTGTATCGTTTTGGGGCGGTTTGTTCTATCGCGAAGTTTCCGTCATCGTCAATTTTTGGCTCGCTGCTGATGAAGGACATTCGGTATTCTACCAGAGTGTCGCTGTGATAAAATGCTAAGATACCGTGATAACGAGCGTGGTCAATAAATTTCTCAACCATATTGCGTAAACCTACCCGGTTACGAGAAATTTGAACGCCTGCGAGGGTTTCAATATCGAACACAGCAAGGGTTTTTCCATCAGCAAGTTTCACAGAGGCAAAACGTTGAACGGATTTTATGTTGTCGCGATCAATGTCGATACTTTCGGCTTGCGTTTCAAATTGTATTTGAGAACCGAAAATTTCCGTGAGCCAATTTTGCCAATTTTGGCGACTGTATGCTTGCTGTAAATTTTGTTGATTCATAACCTATTTCGTTATTTAAAACTTTCGCTGATAATTATTTCAGGTACAAATTTATTTTTATTCACTGTCTTTTCAGGTTCTTGTTTTTCTTCGCTTTCCTTCAAAGGATATTTTTTAGCGATTGCTATCACTGCATCAAGTTGTTCGGCAGGCGGCATTGAGACCTTTTTCAGGCTTTTTTGCAATTTACTAATTTCCTTTGAAAGCTTTTGAAATTTACCCAAATTCAATGCTTCTTTTGCCAAAATCAACAATTCTTGTTCTTGGTTATCGGCAAGTTGTAAATTAATTATTGCTTCAAGATAACTGTTTGCCACCTTTTCGGCAGGGCTATTGCTGATAACTATGGTTCGTTCTGCCTGCTTTTCAACTTCTAATTGCTGCTTGAAAAGTGTAATCGCTTTCTCTACTTGCGTATGGTGGTTATCAGTAAGTGGAACGGATTTTTCTTCTTTATTGGCTCGGTAAATTTCTTCTGCCTGCAAAAATATGAGTTCCTGTGGTTCATTGTTTTCTTTGACCAATAAGAATGAGTTTCGCTTTTCGCTGCGAATAAAAGCAATAGTTGTGTCGTGTAGTTCGATATTTTCTCTCCCTGTGCGAGCACGGAGTGTCATATTTTTGATTTGCTTAAATAGTTCGGGATTTTCTTCTTTGAATTTGCGAAGTTCGAGCAAAATTTTTAATTTTTCGTCTTTTTCTTCCTGTGCTACGTGGTCAAAAAGTCCGAAACTTTCTACAATTTCTTCGTCGGAATAAATCTGACTGTCTTCTCCCAACGCACTGTGGAACGCCTGTAATTTGAGGATTGCTTTTTTCTGCAATTCAATGTCGTTTTCCACTTTGGCAGTTGGGAAAAAGTTGAAAACATGCACTTCTTTTGCCGTACTACCGATACGGTTTACGCGTCCGATACGTTGCATCAGTCGGGTTGAGTTCCAAGGCGTGTCGTAATTTACAATCACATTGGAACGGTGCATATTCACACCTTCTGCCAATACTTCGGTAGAAATCACAATATTATAGTCATCTTTCTGCACTTCTTTTTCGATATTTGCATCAAAGTTCGCTTTAATAAGCGGAAAAATATCTTTGCGGTTTTTGCTGCTACAAACCAAAATTTTATCGAAACCTGCTTTTTTCAGTTCTTTTGAAAGGTAATCAGTTGTTTCTTGCGATTCGGAAAACACAACTAATTTTCCCTCTTTATTGATTTTGGAAGACAACAATTTGTTTTTTAGATACTCTTTGAAAATATCCAACTTCGGATCAGTATTTATTTTTTTCCAATCACTGACAAGGCTTTCTAAGATCTCAAAATCGTGTTTTAAACCATCCAAAAAGCCTTCTTCAAAATCATCGGCTGTACAAATTTCAATCGTTTGATCGGTATCTTGTAAATTTATAAGAAGTTGCAAAAGGTCTTCTTCTCGGTCTTCTTCAATGTATTTGTTGACATCAACATTCGGGGCAATAAAAATATGGTTGTCATCAAACATTTTGACCATATTTGCCGTTGCTTGTGCAAATCGTTCAAGTGAGGTACGGAAAGCATAGAAACTACTATCAAGGCGTTTGACAAGTAATGTTTTCATAATATGCTTCAACTGTAACGAAGCTAATTCAGCATTTTTATATTTCTTTTTCTTTTCGGGAACAAGAAATTTGATTGCCTGATAACGGTAATAAGTGAGTTCATCTCGCAAAATATTCAGTGTATTATCATATAAAGATTCCAACTTATTATCAAGTTGATACAATATTTTTTCGGGCTGTTTTACCACAGGAAATTTTATCCCCTGCTCGTCCAAATCTTTTCTATATGCCTCATTCTCCAACAAGTCAGTGCGAGTTCGGCGAACCGTAAGCGGCTCAATAATGTCTTTCCGAATATCGTCATAAAGCGCCTTTACGCCGTCAGCCATTTTTCGTATATCATTTTCTTTTTTCAGTTCTTTGTATTTTTTTATTTTTGGTGCAAAGAAAGATTGCAAATTACTGATTTCTAGTGTTGAATCTTTTTTGTCTTGAAATAGATAAACCTGATTGGCGATATCTTCCGGGCGATTGTTGAGCGGTGTAGCCGATACAAGCATTACCTTCTTACGAGAGCTCGGACTATTTGGGCGAGTGGGTGTTTTACATATTTTTTGCAAAGTATCATACATTTCAGCCGTATCATTGCGGAATTTGTGAGCCTCATCTACAATAACCAAATCATATTTCTTTGCATCTCGAATTTTGTGCAAACTGCCGTTGGTACAAATTTTATAATCGCTTATGCCAAATTCCTCAAAAGTTTCGTTCCAATTATCGTACAATGCAGGCGGGCATATTACTAATGTCTTCGACAAATAATCGGGGAAATCATTGTGATAGAAAAAGTTCTTAGCAATTTGCGCAGCCACAACAGTTTTGCCAAGCCCAACAACATCGGAAAGAAAAAACCCGTTGTGTTTTTTCAACTTTGCATAACCATCACTCACAGCATCTGCCTGATAGGATAGTTTTTTGTATTTTTTTGGCATATCACGCAATGAGTTAGGATCATATTCAACGCTTTTACCAAAGTATTCAATCAAAAATTTGTAGTAAATCTCAAAGGGTGTAAATGTGTCATTAAGATAGGTTTCGGTCTTTAGTTTTTCAATAAATTCTTTTCCGATTTCGACACTTTGTAGCCAAAGATTCTCAAAAGTTTCGGTAGCAAATTTAATATCGGTATCTTCTCGCAACTCTACATTAAACTCAAAATTATATTGCAAACCACTATCGGTTAAATTACTCGAACCTGTAATCACTGAACCATAGCCGTGAGCGTGTTTTTCTTTTTCACGGAAAATATAAATTTTGGCGTGCAAGTTTTGTTTGGGATAAACCCGAATTTGTACTTTACCCTCAATTAAACCGCGGATAAATTGCAACATTCCATCTTCAACTGTTTTGTTGTATTTTGCCGATTGAATGTCTTTTTTCAGATTTTCAATATAGGTATCAATGCTTTTTTCTTCGTTTCCCGTAAAAAGTAAACCCTTGTTACTGGCATCGTAAATCATTTCATCAATGTTGATACCTACCAACACACGTATTTCGGCTGCTTTTTCAATAAAGGATCGCACTCGGAAATAACCCGAAGCCCTGAAATAGCCCACAAGCGCATCAAAAAAATGAATATTTTTATGTTCAAAAACACCCTTAATCTTATTGAGTAAGGTGTTTTCATTTTCGTTGGTAAAAAATTTCGACGACATAATTATTCTTCTTTTTTTGTTGAAACAAGCAAATCTTTAATATCCACATCAAGTAATTTTGCAATCTTATACATCATCTCCATTGATGGCTGGCATGAATTGGCGCATCACCGAGAAACAGTAGCTTCATTTCGTCCAACTGTCTCTGCAAGCCATTTACTAGTGTGCTGTTGTTTTGCGAAAACAGCCTTCAGCCTATTCATCTGTTTCGTCATGCAATTTTCTTGATATTTTTTGTAAAGATATTATTTATCCTTATGAATCCACTATATTTATTTAGATCCTTTTAATGATTCAGCATCTTTATGAAGTCTCTCCGCTTCCTCACTATCCCGCTTCGCCCTCTCCAATTTTTCTGCCTGTTCCTTCACCAATTCTCCGTATCGTTCCACTTGTTTGCGGATGATTTTGATGCTGTCGCTGTATTTGAATTGTTGCTCTAAACGGTAAAGACTTTCTTCGTCTGTTTATCCCTGCATCTTGATAGATCTGTATTTCAAGTCGTTTTCCTTGTATTGCCCGATCGTTTACTGTTGGTTGGCAATCGCCCAGAACAATCCAAGTATGACAATAACCAATCGCCCTGGCAGACCGAAAAACTTGGCAGGCAAGCCGTATTAATGATTTTTGAAGGGTTTTAGGACAAAGAAACAGGAAGTGTTGGAAAATAGTATTTTTATCTTTTTAGAAAATATTTATTTTTTCAAGAAATTATTTTTGTTTTTATGAAACTTTTCACTACATTTGTATAGTAGAACTTTTGAAAAATGATTGTTTTCAATATTGAAATCCTTGATGAGTGTGTGTTAAAGCATGCAAGCATTAAAAAAGTAATCAGTAAATTTGTTGAAATATTTGATAATGCTACTATTGAAAATCATAACGAATTATTAAAATTTTTCCCTAAAGCTGATTATCTGGGGAATAACCGTTATGTATTCGATATAAAAGGCAATAATTTCAGAGTAGTTTGTGTTGTTGTTTTTATGGCAGGGTCTGTATTCGTCCGTTTTGCAGGCACACACGCCGAATATGATAAAATTGATGCAAAAACAGTTTAAATAATTGAGTTATGGATATTATCGAAAGTCGTAAAGAATATATGGTGCTGATGAACGAGCAAAATGAACTGGTAAAAAAAGCCGATTTGTCAGGCGGTTTCGAAAATCTGCCCGGCGCCGATATCGAAACATTCAGGCAAAACGCTGTTTTATTGAAAAATTATGAGCGTAATATTATGAAACTTTACCCGCTCGAAGGTAAGAACCCGCTAATTACACGCATTGAAGAGGAAATGTTCGAGCGCAGGATGAAACAAAAAGAACTTGCAGGGCTGCTTGAAGTATCCGGCTCCAAACTAAGCGGAGTAATTAACGGCAAAATACCGGTAAGCATGAGTCTGGCAAAAAAACTACATAAAGTTTTGGGTATTGATGGCAACCTCATACTCGAAAATACCTGATAACAGAACTATCCATAAACATAAACCCACAACATGGATATTTTTCTAAATCCCCTGAATAGTTTACGGGCATTTACGTTTCATTCAATGAATACTATTACGAAAATATTGAAGAACTTTATCTTGGTAATGTTTACCTTAATATTTGGAAAAACTTTGAAAATTACGATGATTCTATTGCGCAAATAGTAATTGATAACTATTTTAAAGAAATATGTGATTACCTTGAAAATATTGAGGATGAAGAATAAGAGATTCCTATTAAAAAGAACGCAAATCCAGCCGAACAGCTGGGTTTGTACTGATATTGAAAGCGGTATCGTATGCGTGTATGAACATCAGAATTTCAATGATAATCATAAATTTTCAATATTAGAAGATATTAAATTGCCAGACACTAATAAGATGGCCAATATAGTAAACGATATGACCGCATGGTTGCGCGGGAATCACTACTGGACCGTGCTGCCTTGTAACTGGCGTTATGAAATAGGCAACCGGATAAGGAGAATAAGGAAACAACAAGGACTGACGCAAGAAGAGTTAGCCCAAAAAGCAGGGCTAATGCGTGAAAATATAAATACGATTGAAAAAGGAAAGTATTCAACTGGTATTGACATATTAGGTAAAATTGCCGACGCCCTGAAGTGCGATATAAATTTTAATGAGTAGACCTATTTTTTATTTATCTAGCGGTTAAGCGCATCATGTCCGTTTTGCTCTTGTCGGAGTAAGGAATGGCGAGCGTTGAAATTCTACTGTAAGGGCGCCGCGTTTTTAAATCTAAAAAAAGATGCAGTTACAGATGAATAAACCCTGCGCTTATAAAAAATTTTAGGGGTATTTCAGCGAAAGGCCGGCAGCCCGGAAAGACGGGCATAATTTTTAAGAGGGGAGGTTAAAAACCCCCCTCTGATTTTAATTTAAAAATATAATGAATAAATTGTGATTAGTTTTCAAAATTTTGCATATTGCGCCCGGATATGCGGCCGGTACCGAATGTGTGCGGCGCTCCTTGACGTTGTGATTAGTATAAAAATTTTTACTTTGTTTGTAATGTTTTCAGGCAGGCAGCTATACCTGTTGTTTTTGAATAAAGGAGGGTGTGGCGACCCCCTTTTTTCTTTTTTCAAAAGTCATTGAAATAAAATAACTGTTACCCCCATGCTTACCCGGCATTTTTCCGATTCATTTAAATTAACGCTTAAGTTTATGAAAAATTACTATATTTGCAGCGTGTTAATTTTTAGTTGTGATTAGCTTTCAAAATTTTGTACATTGCACGAGGATATACAGCTGGCACAGGAAAACCTGGCGGTGGCAGTGGGTTGTGATTAGCTTTCAAAATTTTGTATATTGCACGAGGATATACAGCCCCCTGCCAAGGTGGAGGTGGGTCATGATTGTTGCGCTTCGTTATTCATACTTTTGCTTTTTTGTTTTCTTCGACTTCACTTCGGTAAAAAGGTCTGTCGTATATTTTTCGTAAAGTCCGAACAGAAATTCCATTCGGTTTGCCTCGCTTGTAAATAGCTGTGGACGATACGCCAAATCAACCGCTTTGTCTAATTCGTTGTGCGCTTTTGTTAATTCAGGCGGCATTGCTAACGGGTTGTAAAGGTCGGCAAGTGAACTGTTTGAAAATTCTTCTCGCACGTCCAATACTTTCTGTGCCGCTGTTTCTATTGCTTTTACTTGCTTTTCCGTTGGATTTTCGGGAAATGGATAATTGTTGTAAACAATTTCATTTGAATAGCGGTAATCGCTTTTAATTCTTCCGCAAGTTGTTATTAACCATGATATTTGCATGTTCGACATTAAAACGCCAAAATGATAAAGCGTTGCATTGGGAATTGCCAAACAACTATCGGCAACGATATAATTTTTGTTGAAAAATCCCATTGGAATATATTTTCTATTTTCGGAAGAGTGGCGAGGGATTAAGAGTCTGTCTAAAATTTTAACAAATAAAATACTGTCAATCCATTGATTATTTGGCAATTATTTCGTATTTTTATGTTATTCAAGACATTAAAGATTCGTGACACATTATCCAAGTAATCTCACCGAAAGCCAGTATCGTACAATTTTAGGCATAATCGGTGAACGACGCAAGCGCAAACGTTCATTGAAAGATATTTTTGATGCTATTTTCTACCTTCTCAAGACGGGTTTTCAG
>JAISFN010000002.1 GCA_031263585.1 Prevotellaceae bacterium
TGCCTAAGAAGATCCATGCCGTTACTCAAGCTGGTTTTTTGATTAAACTTATTATGTTCATTTGGGCGTACTCTTTCGATAAATTATACAAAATCTAATTAGCAACTTGAATTAATTAAAAAGGTATCGGATAATGGGCATCACATAATTAATAATTATATGCGACATGCGAAAAATCACAATACCTGTACACATATTATTTTATTATTAACGATTCACAATTAGCCATTAACATATTAGCGCATTAAAAAATGGTGTATCTTTGTGCATCCAAACTTTCATGCCATGTATAAACTGTTTCGCCCTATATTATTTTTATTTTCACCCGAAAGTATTCATCATATTATCGTATTTATGATGAAGGTAGTAGGGTATATCCCATGTTTATCGTATTTGTTACGCAAGCACTTCACCATAAGCGACAAACGACTGGAACGGGAGTTATTCAACATAAAATTTTCCAATCCTGTAGGGTTGGCAGCCGGTTTTGACAAAAATGCCGAAGTATTTAGCCAAATGGCCATGTTCGGCTTTGGGTTTATCGAAATAGGCACAGTAACCCCTTTAGCGCAAAAGGGCAATGCCAGGCCCCGCTGTTTTCGCCTGCCCGCTGATAAAGCTATTATCAACCGGATGGGATTCAATAATAAAGGGGTAGAAGTCGCCGCAAAACGCCTGCATAAAAAACGTAAACATGGATTGATTATCGGGGGAAATATAGGTAAAAACACAGCAACTAGCAACGAGAATGCCAATAACGATTATAACCATGACTTTACAACGCTTTATGATTACGTTGATTATTTTGTAGTTAATATAAGCTGCCCAAATATAAACAATTTACGTGAACTGCAAAATAAAGATGAACTGACCGCACTGTTAACCGGACTGGTTGAGGAACGCCGTTTTCAGGATGAATACAAACCTATCCTGCTTAAAATATCGCCCGATTTAAGTTTCGAACAGATTGACGAAACACTCGATATTATTGATAAAATAGGGATCGACGGAATAGTTGCCACAAATACAACAACATCGCGCAAAGGGTTAAAGGCATCTACACGAAAAATCGAGAAAATCGGAAACGGTGGATTAAGCGGAACGCCGCTAGCACAACGCTCGTTGGAAATTGTACGGTATATCGACCAAAAAACTGGAAGCAAGCTTCCCATTATCGGGGTCGGAGGGATTATGACTGTACAAGATGCTATAAATATGTTAAATGCCGGAGCCAGCCTCGTGCAGGTTTACACCGGATTTATATACGAAGGCCCCGGTTTTGTAAAACAGATAAACCGCCGACTATTACAGCCAAACTAAGCAATGTCGACAAAAACCGCCATACTTTTAGTAAATGTAGGTAGCCCCAATAGCCCGCAAACAAAGGATGTGCGCCGCTACCTAAAGCAATTTTTGTATAATAAACGCGTTATTGGAGTACCCAAGTTTCCGCGCTGGTTTTTGGCAAATTACATTATCGCCCCGTTTCGTGCACCCAAATCGGCAAAACTTTACAAGCAATTATGGACAGCCAACGGTGCGCCATTAGTTCATTATACACAATTAGTTAATGAAAAATTACAGGCTGAACTCGAAAAAAAAGCAGATGTTTTTGTGGGGATGAATTACGGCAAACCCTTTATACGGGAGACATTGCAAATCGTCCGGCAAGTCGGCTATGCCAAACTGATTGTACTGCCCATGTTTCCGCAATATGCTTCATCATCGTCCGGCGCAACTATCGAAACGGTTATGAGCCTTGTTAAACAATGGACAGTCATCCCTGAAATACACATCGTTAATCAATTCTACAACCATCCGTTATTCATCAAAGCATTTGCCGACCGGATAAAATCAAGCCATCCGGAAGATTACGAACACATTATCTTTTCGTACCATGGGCTACCTGTCAGCCATTTGCAACAAACATGTGCCATACCTGACTATACCGAATGCAATTGCGAACATACGGATAGCCAGAATAATAATACTTGCTACCGGTTTGCCTGTTACCAAACAACCCGGCTATTGGCAAACGAGCTCAATCTGGATAAAAGCACGTATTCGGTAGGGTTTCAGTCCCGCATGTCGCAAGGCTGGATTCAGCCGTTCACCAATAAATTGCTTATTGCCAAAGCCCGGCAGGGAGTAAAAAAAATTCTGGCTGTATCTCCCTCATTTGTTACCGATTGCCTAGAAACAACTATCGAAATTGGTTTCGAGTACAGAAAACTTTTTCAAGAATACGGAGGCCAAAAACTCGATTTAGTCGAGAGCCTAAATGATAGCCCTTTATGGATAAACGCTCTGAAAAATATATTAATGGATTAATTGTGAAGTATTGATTTATAGATCTGTTTATTTGCCAATTCTAT
This sequence comes from Prevotellaceae bacterium, assembly GCA_031263585.1. GTDB lineage: Bacteria > Bacteroidota > Bacteroidia > Bacteroidales > UBA932 > JAISFN01. The sequence continues at coordinate 2,376 of JAISFN010000002.1, forward strand.
AATCGGCATATTATCTCGTCGGCATATCAGCAAATTGCCCAATTGATACATTGCCTTACTGATAAATAAAAAATAACCGCATGCTTGTATACAAACGGTTACTTTCTGGTTTTTGAAACTTAGTAACTATGAATCAGTTTTCCACCTTTTTAAAGTAGGAAAAAATTGGCGCATTTGAGCTATGGCTTCTTCGCGAGTAACAGGTGGTACCCATTTGTTGGTGTATTCTGCACAAACGTCAATCATTTCTGCCATTGTACAATCGGACGTAAACTCACCATTATCAAAACAGTACGAACAATATTCCCGATTTAACGAGCTATCTTTGTTTATACCCAAAACCTCATCATTTTCCAAAGGCATTCCGCAACTCTGACAATAATTTACTTCCATAATGCTAGTTTTTTTATTAAACTCAATGATGTAAAAATCAATTATGCAAAAGTAATAAAGCTATGCAAATTATAGTCTGTTTTAACTTATTTTTACAAAATTTAATAATAAAGCTTACAGGCTGTTTTTGAATATATTACTTTAGCTTGTTTCAACACGATGCCGTTTTATGTCGATTTATTATCTTTGTAATAGAATTTACAATGAACAAAACTGCAATAATAGCCTGGTAAGAGGGTTGAACTTGCAGGTTTTTCGAAAATATAATTATGACAATTAACGAAATACAAGACAAAATAATTGACGAATTTAGCGTTTTTGACGATTGGATGGATAAATATAGTTATTTGATTGATTTGGGGAAAGATTTACCCCCTATTGATGCATCGAAGAAAGACGAAGCTCATTTGATAAGCGGGTGCCAGTCACGGGTGTGGATAAATGCCGAAATGCATGATGGCAAAATATTTTTTACGGCCGACAGTGATGCCGTGATAACAAAAGGTATTATTTCGTTGTTAATACGTACGTACTCACGGCATACGTCCGACGAAATTTTAAATGCCGATTTGTATTTTATCAACCATATCGGACTGAAAGAGAATCTTTCGCCGACACGTGCCAACGGGTTACTGGCAATGATTAAACAAATAAAATTGTATGCGCTTGCATTAAAAACAGAACAAAATGGATGATATACTTGAAATTGAACATAATATCGTAAAAGCATTACGTAATGTATACGATCCCGAAATACCTGTAAATATTTACGACTTAGGGCTGATTTATGAAATTGAGGTCGATGAAAACGGAAAAGCATTTATTACCATGACACTAACCGCACCCAACTGCCCTATGGCCGACCAATTAATTGAAGATGTACACGAACAGGTAAGCGATGTTCCCGGTGTTACGGATGTTGCTATAAACCTTACTTTCGACCCGCCATGGGATCAGAGTATATTATCGGATGAAGCCAAGTTAGAACTCGGTTTATTGTAACACAAATTTTAAGCATTGTAAATTGATTATTGCTGATTGGATATTGTTTTAATTTATAACGCAATAAGCATTTTATAAATAAGACAATAATTTATTTCGACTGCTTAATTAATTGATAAGCCAAGTTATAAAAAAATCCGGCTATTTTATTGATATTTAATAATTTTTCTGGAAAAACTCGTAATATCCCGTAAAATACTTACTGTCTCTTAACAAGAAAAGATTGATATCCGATATTACACAGATGGTATATGAACTATCGAGCTGGCTTCCGAATATACTTGCTTCATCATTCAATACATCTTTGTAATATTTCATGGCGGCATTTTTATTCCGAAATAAGCCTACCAATATCAACTTGTTACCCCGTCCTATATCTTCATCGCTTACATCGTAGTTCTCGTTCAGATAAAAATCGGCATTACGAGCTATTATATTGAATTTTATTTCATTAGCATCACCTTTCGGGTTAACCAGTACGGCAAAATAATGCTCACCGTCGGCAGTGGAATAATTTACAACAACTTCTTCCTCAGGTTCTGCCTGTTCATCTTCCGTCCCAGCTTGGGAATCCCCTTTTTTATCGAGGTTTGCTAGCAATGCTTTAGCCTGTACAGCCATATCGTTTGTAGGGAATTTCTCGATAATTTCATTCATGGCTGTTCTGTATTGCAGAGTATCTCCCTTGTAATCGGTCGATAATGCCCTCAGCAAATAATACTGGGGTAGCAGTGTGTTACTGGGTTCTGTAGTAATCACTTTTTCGGCCATTTGTACGGCCTGTGCATAATTAGCTTGGGTATACTGGTATAACGCAGCCATATAAGCTCCTTCGGTCGCTTTTTCCTGCGCCTGCAATTGAGTGATAAATGTGGGATCGAGTGCAGCCTTTACCTGGGGATTATTCGGGTATATCTGCGCCATTGTATTCTTGTAATATGTGGCATTATCGGCATCCCCCGCTTTGGTATATAGATCATATAAAGCGATATACGCTTGCGGTTGCAACGAGCTGTTCGGGAAACGGTTGTTCATATCCACGAACGCGTGAATTGCCGCCCAGTAATTTTGAAGGTCGTCACGGTAAGCCTCGCCGATGTTAAACATGGCCGTTAAAATATTTTTGTTTGATTCTTTCATCGCCTCTTCACCAACAGGAATATCGAGCAAATAAAACTCCTTATCTTTTCCGGTCAACCCTCTTTTCTGTTTTTCGACTTCGCTAACGGTAAGCGATTGTGAATCGGCGCTGCCCAATTCTTCGATATCCTGCATTTGCATGCCCTTATTACGCCTGCGCCAGTTATCCTCTAGTTTCCGCCTGCCCCACCGCATTTGGAAATCATTAAACCCGAGACTAAGGGCAGTAGTATTATAAAAATACCATTGTCCGCTTGCCGATTGCGCCGTAGACTCATTCATATTCCGGCTCCGCTCGGCCTGATAGATTTGCTGCTGGCGTTGCTGCTGCATTTCCTGCTGCGCTTTTTCGGCTGCCGAGGCTTCTTCTATTCTTTTCTCAATCAGCCTATCCCTCTCCTCAGGTGTCATTTGAGCAATTTTTTGCAAACTGTCCTGTTTTTGGACAAACTCCAAATTTTCAGCCAGTTTCCGCAGTTTTTGAACTTTGCCAGTAATTTCCTCATACCTTGAATGTTCAATGCCAATTATTTTCGCCGAACTATCATAATAATGATATGCTTTCACATAATCGGGTAAATCGTAGTAGTAATTCGCCAAAGCATTATACGATAATGCCTTTTGCCGGTTGTTAATACTTTGTGCACTTATCGATTTTTGATAGTATTCCAAAGCTTTGGACATATTGTTATCAGCCTGTTCAACCGTTGCCAGCGCATAATATATCTGATCCAGGTATTCCTCGTTCCGGGAATCTTTCAACGCTTTTTCGAGTGTTTTACGGATATTCGACTTCTGAGTAAGCGAATCGTACGAGAATGCTTTGGCCATCTGCGCATTAAACGATGTAAAATAAGGCGGGTTCATTTTTATCACCTTGTCATAATGGGCTAAAGCTTTGGCTTTGTCGCCAATTTGGGTATATAACTGAGCCAGAATATAATTGTATCTGATTTTTGTTGCTTTACGAACTATATTATTAAGCGCTTTTCCCAAATAGCCGATTGCTTCGGGGTAATTTTTTTGCTTTATTTTGATATCGGTCCATGCTTCATTTAATGTCGGCAATAATTTCTCGGGGAAATTTTTATCTTTTTCCAATAATTTCAATGTATTTTCGGCTGTCCCTATATCACCTTGCTGGGCTTGCGTAATGGCCAGCCATAAGCGTGTTTCGAAAATACTCGATTCCTTCGGATACTCTAAAATCGCAAATTCAAATATTTTTTTTGCCTCGCCGTAATCCCGCAAAAACACATTTGCTTTTCCCATCAAAAGGTAGGCATCATCCACCATGATGTTAAACTCGCGTTTGTTGTAAAACTCCCTGTCTTCCTTTGTCATCCCCGATTTTCGTTTGGGCTTTGCCGTTATCGAGTGTACATCAACCGTTTTTTTGGTTTTTTCAATTGTCCGTTGCATATCACTGGCGATTAAGCCTGTAACATTTTCAAACTCAAACGAAAAAACAGGAAGAATTTCGTCAAAACCGGCAGGTTCATTTCTCTCCGATTTTTTAAACCCCTCGTTAAACGCATCGCGTCCATTGAAAAGTACGTTAAAATATGCCGTAACATCGTGGTATTGGCGGTTTACAAATGTGTTTTTTTTGGTTGAGCAGCTAAACATCAACAACAATACAAACGCCAACAAAAAAATATGGGTGTATCTTACTTTCATAATGTTACAACATTAAGTCTACAAATATTTTTATCACAAATACATACAACTTTCGACCAAAAAAGTTTTTCATGCAATAAATTAATCACGCAAACTAATTAGTAATACTTCTCTTTTTAATGAACATGACAAAGATACAGAAAAATTCAAATGATAATACTACACAAAATCAACTGGAAACTGATTGTCGGTTATTTATATACCAACATACAACCCCAGCGCCATTTTTTTAATACTAATTTTTTAACACCATTTTTTTGATTTTTATAATCTTCTTTTGTATTTTTGAGAAAAAGAATTGCCGGATGAAGTTTTTTAAATTATATAAGCATTATTTGATTTTACTGATGCTGGGGTTAATGTTAAGCGCCAGTTCTCATGCTCAGCAAATTATCGGAAGCGGTGATACCACTCGGATTACCATTCCTGCTTCCAAATCGTCTTTCGGGCTTTTAGGCATTCCCTCGGAATTAATGAATACGGAGAATATCGAAGGCATGTCTCCGATGATGCGGAAATTCGAGCTTAATAAAGATTATACCGAAGAATATAAAAAATATGGACTTATGCGCCCCGAAATCAATTTGCATTTAGATTATTATAATCCACAGAAAAGCTGGCATCCTGCACTTTATGCATTGGCATTAGTGGCTGCCTTTTTTAATAACAGGATAACAACCATACAAGAAGAACAGTATACACACATTATGAATGAATTATATAATTATCCCACTTCTACATCTCGTTATGGAGTTACGCAGTTCAACATATCGAAAGGCGTATTTGGGCGTCCCGATATTACTGTATCCGGTTATAAAACATTCATGCCCGAAGTTAATCCATATGCAAATCCAATGCTACGGGAGGATGCTATAAAGGAACCAACTAAAAAGTAGCTCCCTGTTCAAAAGCTTCGATTTTAGCCCGCCATTCGTCCGGCAATGGAAATGATAATTTGGTGTACGTATCGAACGTCGAGAGTACCGAATAGCTGTCCATCTTTATGTTACCATCCTTATCAACTATGCGCTGGCGCATTTTCAAGCTTTTATTCCCCGTTTCGTAAATGCATGTCTGTACTTCAATCGTATCATCCATAAATGTAGGAATCAGGTAATTATTCTCAATATGCGCTACAACTATGGTACGCCCTTGCCACAAAGCTGCATCGGGCAAAACTTTAAGCGTATAAGCCAAACGGCCAAGATCGAGGTATTGGTTATACATCGAATTGTTTACATGACCGAAAATATCAACGTCGCTAAAACGGATTTGAATGGGAATACTGAGCATTTTAAATATTGTAAATTGATCATTGAATATTATGTAAAGGTGTATTACGCAGTATTTTGCGTTTTATAAAATACATCAACTAAATTTACAAGCCGGGCAAAGCCAATAATTTGTTTTGATCATTTATCTTAATTTTTTATTGCAAAAATACCGGTTTTTTTAATTTGCTAATGAGATAATATGCAAATTTGAGAATTTGAAAGTTATCAAATAAATATTTCACTACTAATTATTAACACATTAGCAAATTGGCAAATTATTATTTACTTTTGTACTTTTAATGCATTATAAAAATGAAAATAGGTATTGCCTGCGACCATGCGGGTTACGAAATGAAAGAGCAATTAAAAAAGCTGCTTGTTGAAAAAGGACATGAGGTAAGAGATTTTGGCACAAATTCGTGCACCAGTGTTGATTATCCCGATTTTGCCCATCCGCTGGCCTTGGCTATCGAAAAAGGCGAGGTGGTATACGGCATATCCTCTTGCTATTCGGGGAACGGCATTAATATGACCATGAATAAACACCAGGGCATTCGCGCGGCATTGTGCTGGAACGACGAGATAGCCTACCTTGCCCGTCATCATAACAATGCTAATGCTTGCTCGTTGCCTGCACATTTTATATCGTTGGAAGAGGCCGAACGGATTATCGGTATTTTTTTAGCCGAATCGTTTGACGGCGGGCGGCACCAACGCCGGATTGATAAAATGCCAGCATAAGGTTTTTAATTAGTTTTTGATTTTTTTGTTAATTAAAAAATATAGTATTTTGTCTTTAGTCTGTTAAACTCTTAAATTTTGAATGCAACCAAAGAAGCATATTGTCTACAACTACACTCCTACAAATTAATTATCAATAATATGCTAATTATCAGCATTGCACAAAAGATTAATAGAGTATTGCTAAATAAATTAATAACTTAGATATTTAAAAAATGAAAAGATTATTAAACAAAACAGACTGGATTATACCGCTTATAGCATACGTCATCTATTTTTTTACCGTAAAAATACTTATCCCATCTGCTGTTTACATTGTTGTGGCATGTTTATTTTCATTGTATTATTTTCCATTCAGATTTTTAACAAATAGAACAGAGTTTAAAAACAACTGTTTTTTTTATATTTTGTCTTGTTTTATTTGTTCGGCAATATTAGTTTTGTCTGTGCTTGATGTCGCCGTTCCAATTACAGATTTTCTTCGGAACACTGTCGGTGTAATCGGAATATTAAGTGTTTTATCAAGCTTTTATGCCCTTGACAAGTTGAAAAGCGAAAGGCTTTTTGTAGTCCATCAAGGTATTACTTTCTTAGTATCCGGAGTATTGTGGGTGAATTAGTTAACACAAAAAATGCCAATTATTGCCGGAATAGTGATAGGAAAGGGGGCATGTCGCAGTATGATAATGCTCTTTTTTAATAATATGATACCGCATGATTGTATCGCGTTAGAATGTAAAACAAGCAGAAAATGAATCGAATTGACTTTGAAAACGGCTACGTACTGCCGGTTGATAAACCTTACGGCTGGACATCGGCCGATGTGGTGCGTAAGGTTAAGGCATTGGTAAAACGTTATACGGGTAAAAAAAATATAAAAGTAGGGCATGCCGGCACGCTTGACCCTTTGGCCACTGGTTTGCTGATTGTTTGCATAGGCAAGGCAACCAAACAGTCCGAGGTTTTGCAAGCGCAGCAAAAAGAATATATTGCCGAAATTTGTTTCGGTGCAACAACGCCGTCATTCGACCTTGAAAAAGACATAGATACTCGTTATCCGTATGAGCATATTACCGCCGAAAGTTTAAAGGATACGATGAATAAATTTATAGGAACAATCGAGCAGGTTCCTCCTGTATTTTCAGCTAAACTAATTGACGGTAAACGGGCTTACGAATATGCAAGGGTAGGTGAAGATGTACAAATGCGCCCGACGCTAATCACAATCAATCAACTGGAACTGGTTAATTATACCCCGCCCATAGCCGAAATACGCGTTGTTTGCAGCAAAGGTACTTATATCCGCTCGTTAGCCCGCGATTTAGGGACAGAAGCAAACAGCGGGGCACACCTTGTTAATTTGCGTCGCACAGTTAACGGTAATTACCATGCAAAGGATGCTATAACTATAGAGGATTTTATAACAATGCTACAATCCGAATCAGGCAATTGCGAACAAACACATCAGTGAACATGTGCCTCGGCCACTCTTTTTAACGATCCTTTTCCATAGCCATCCCAAATGTCCAGTACAATACCCTGCGGCGATATAAGTACAAAATACGGAATATCCCTTGCCCCATATTGGGCGGCAATTCCGGCCTTGCCTTTTCCGTCGTTCAAATTAAGCCACGATATTTTATGCATTTCGGATGCATTATTCCATAATCTTTGGCTTTTATCAACATTTATGGCAATAACCGTTAATTTTTCCTCGTAAGTTTTTGCAAGCTCTTCAAACTCCGCCATTGCTTTGGTACTGTACTGGCATTCGGCCTGCCAAAACTTAAGTAAAATATAACGCCCCTCATAATCGGCAATCCGGTGCTTTACTCCGTTTAAATCCATTAAATCGGCATCCCGCATATATTCGCCCTTCTTAATAGGCTGATTATTTTCGTCCGATTGGGTTTGAGCCAGTATCCATAAAGGAGATATTAGCGATATAAACAACAATACAAGATTTTTCATAATAAATTTGTTTTTAGGTTTATCCTGTAATTTTTTTACTGATTAGTAATACAAATATACTGCTATTAAACTATATAACTCTATATTTCAAGAAGAAAAAAGAGATTGATGTAAAATGAAAGCATAGCAACGATGTCATTATTTATCCATTAAAGGTACAAGTCTTTTACGTAAAGCTCATAATCCTTGTGTTCTTTGTGAAATATTTATAACACTTATGATTAAATGTTTACACAAATGACAAATATTAAATCAATTACCTTAAAAACAACAATCAATCCACCAAATATTTACACTGATACACTATTAATCCGCACAGCCTAAGGATGGCTGAATTTTATACCAAGCTATAAAAATAAAGGGGAGATTCGGAAATCTCCCCCCTTCCCTTAACCTAAAACTTAACCCATAAGAAAGTTAAACAAATGTCTAACAATACAAATATACGCTGTTCTACAGTTAAGCCGTTAAAACCAACGTTAAATTATACTAACAAATAAAATAAATGCAAAATAATCTTTCATTCTATCAATAAAAGGTTGCAACCTCGCACATCGCTTTCATCTAAACGGCCTTGTATATCAAAGCTACCATCGGCATACAACCTCCCTAAATCATGGGTTTCAACAAATGAGCACGAAAATATGTTGGCCAAATCAATAATATTAATGCCTCCGGTTATACCCTCTCCCACCCTATCCAGTGGGTTTTGTGCATCGCGAATGATTATGCGCATCCAAGGCGGCGTACAAAAACGCCCATAACCATGCGAATAAGCCTGCGACAATAATTCTGTCATACCATATTCGGAATGAATACATTCTACTCCAAATCCGCGACATAAAACCGCATGCAATTCCTCGCGTGGCAACTCGCGCCTACGCCCTTTCATTCCCCCTGTTTCCATCACAATCAGGTTAGGAAACTCCAGTTGATACTGTTCAACAAAATCAAGCAACGCAAAACTGACACCGATTAACAATACTGGGATTTTGTTTTTTTGCAAATCCTGTAAGTTATTGTACAAATCTTGATGATTGTGCAAATAAAATCCGCTATAGGGCGAATTGCTTAAGTCAATTAAATGCTCAACCATATATATCAACGACGAACCCTGCCGTTCCATGTAAGCCGGCAACAAGGCCAGTATTGCATACTGCCGCGGATTGCCGTAAAAATAACAGAACTCTTCGGTAAAACTACGTTCGTATACCCCTACATCGGCAACAAAGTGCCTGCTGGTTGCCATTCCGCTTGTTCCACTACTGGTAAACGTAATTTCGGGTGTCGTATCAGCTGAGTAGACATTCTGTGTTTTAAAAAACTGAATGGGCAAAAACGGAATTTGCCCAACAGTATCAACCGATAAGGGATTTATCCCCAACAATTCGATATAACGCTTATAGGGCTCGCATTGTTCCGACTGAAAACGAAAGACTTCGAGAGCCACTCTTTCAAAATCTCCGTTTGTTTTTATTCCGAATATATCATTATGGTTTATCATCGGCCATATTTTCCGATTCCCGCATCCGCAAGAATCCCCAAACAATCGTTATAACAACAAAGGCCAGCAACAATACGTAACCAATCCATGCTATATTTTCGGTGGTATGATACGATACCGGGTCGAAACGGAATTCGATAACATGCCTGCCTTCAGGAACCAGTAAAGCTCGTAAAATATAATTGACACGGATGAGGCCAGATACTTCTTTTCCGTCGATATAAATGTTCCAGCCACTCGGATAGTATACCTCCGAGAAAACGGCCAGCCTCTCGGCAATCGCACTCGACTCGTAAACCAATTTGTTAGGCTCGTATTCAACCAGCTTTATCGAAGAAGTATCAAAGAAGTACGCATCGTTACCGCTAAGGTTCGAGTCTCCGTCGATAGCGCTTTCCACTATTTCCTGCGGATTAGGCTTAAAATTCTTCAATTCGGTTGTTTCAAAACGTTTGTCGATAACAGCCGTTTTAGCGGGGTTAATATCGGCCAGCGCAGCTATTTCTTCATCGGCATTATCAACCCACTTTATTTCGTCAACAAACCAAGCATTACCCATGGCATTGGGGTTTCGCAGCAACTGTTGCGCATTATTTTGCCCGGGGAGAATAATATATTTGGTATTCAGCATGTTCAATACATAAAAATATTTGGTATTCAACAGGCCTTGTACATTCTGATGATTAATTCCACCTAAATATCGTTCAATAACATCCTGATAGCGGCGTAATTTAGCGCCGTGATAACCGCCTACCGATTTGTGGTAAAAAGATGTGGAACCATCGTTAAATGGACTTACGGCCAAATTCAGCACCCTGTAATCCAAACTATTATCTTTCAATATTTCTTCATCAACAGGAGCTTTGGGTATTACTTTTACCCTAGGCATTTTAGCTTTAAAATCCTTTGCGGCTAAATAACGTTTGTCAATCTGCCACATATCAAACAATACCAAGGCTGTAATGGCAAGAATAAACAACTTGATGTTGATTTTTTTCATATTGTACAACAGTACGAGTAGCACACCCAAACAAATAATAAGCAAGCTGCGTAAAGCATCGGCACGGAAAATCGAAATCCGAACACTTTCAAGCGCATCAACCACTTGTGTATAAATAGGCGCCGTTTGCGGATTATTCAGCATCTCGCCAAATGCAGCTTCCTCCTGCCGGTTAAGAAAGTTAAGGAATATGCCCGGGGCAATTATTAGTAACAAAATAAGTCCCGCCGTACAGGCTAAACTGATGTAAAACTGTTTCTTTTTTTCTTTTAATATAGCGGGGTTCGTTACAATATCTTTTAATGCCAGTATAGCCAATATCGGTATGCACAACTCGGCAATAACCAGTATCGACGATACCGTCCGCAACTTGCTATAATAGGGGAAATAATCGAGGAATAAATTGGTAAACCACATAAAATTACTGCCCCACGACAATAAAACCGATAAGACTGTGGCTATTACCAGTACCCATTTAAACCACCCGTGGACAATAAAAATACCCAGCACAAACAAAAACATAATAAACGCTCCAACATATACCGGCCCCGATGTTCCAGGCTGGTCACCCCAATAATATGGTTGCTGTGCAATATATTCGCGTACCTGAGGGTCGGGAATTTCGTTAAGCTTATCTTTATTTTTAGCGGGATCCTTTACAAGCGATTTCCCCTGGGGGGTATCAACTATCTTATAAGCGATATACTCGTAGCTCGATCCTCCTTTTGCATTGGGAATTAAAAGAGTAAACGTTTCGCCTATACCATAGCTCCATCCAGTAACATATTCGCGTTCAAGCCCTCCTTTTGTTTTATTTACCTGATTATCGGACAGTTCAGACCCGCCACGGATAGAGTATTTCATGTATTCCACTGTATAATATAAGTTTGTGATATTAATGGCAAAAGCAACGCCACCCGCCACTAATAAAACCATACTCGCCTTAAAAAAAGCCGCCAATTGCTTGCTTTTATAACTTTGGATAAACTGGGCAATCACAAATATCAATACTACCAGCCCGAAATAATATACCATTTGCGGATGATTTGAGAACAGTTGCAACGACATGTACAATGTCGTTACAGTCCCCCCGAGCCAATATTTACCCTTGTATGTCCATAGTATACCAGCAAAAGTTGGAGGTATGTAAGCCAATACCAGAACTTTCCAGATATGTCCGGCTTGTATGATTATGAAAAAATACGATGAAAAGGCATAAGCAATAGCTCCCAATATGGCTAACCACGGGTTTATGCGCAACGCAACAAATAACAAAAATGCCCCTATCAACAATAAAAACACTAAATTTGCAGGCTCGGGCAAATATAAAAACGATATTTTTTGCAAAGCCTTAACAATGGCGGTATTCGGATATGTCGGAGAAATTTGATAGGTAGGCATGCCGCTGAATATCGAATTTGTCCATAATGTTTTTTCACCGGTTCTTTCCTCAAATTCTTTGGCTTCCTGCCCTATTCCTATACCCACAACAATATCGTGCTGGTACAATGTTTTATTTTGAAATATCTCGGGAGTAAAATAGAGAATCGAAATGGCTATAAACACAACTATAGCTGCAAGGTAAGGAACGCAAGTCTTTATTGAAAAATTTTTCATCGTCGAATATATTTCATTATGAAAAACAAAAATAGAAAAATTATTAGAGATAGCCGCAAGAATAATATTTTGTTAGTGCTAGTTTACCGATGTGCCTATTTATTAATTGTGCTAATTTGCTAATTCCCTAATTATCGAATCGGCATATTACTTTATTAGCATATCAGCATATGGTATGTTGGCAAATTAAACATAAATAGTTTATTTTTGTGCATACAAAAATAAAATGACGCAAACACTAAAGGAAAAAACAGCATCGGCCTTGGCATGGAACACGTTGGACAGGTTTGGGCAGCAAATACTGTATATGGTTACAGGTATTATCCTGGCCCGTATATTGAATCAGCACGATTACGCATTAATCGGCATGATAACCATATTTACGGTTATTTCGTCAATACTTATCGACAGCGGTTTCGTAACATCGTTAATACGCGAGAAAGACGTAAAAGACATCGATCTTTCAACCGTTTTTGTTTTTAATATAACCATCGGGATAATATTATATATAATACTATTTTTGAGCGCCCCGCTAATAGCCCGTTTTTTTAATCAGCCGAGTCTTAGCTGTATATCCCGCGTACTATTTATCAGTCTGCCTGTTAACGCATTGGGTATTGTGCAAAACGCCATGTTGGCCAAGCGCCTACAATTTCACAAAACCGCAAAAATCAATCTTACGGCGGTAATCTTATCCGGCACTGTAAGTATTGTGTTAGCCGTTACAGGATATGGCGTGTGGGCGCTGGTAGCACAAATCCTTATATTTTCGGTTATACGTGTCATTCTATTCTGGATATGGGGCGATTGGAAACTTTCACTAACTTTCAGTATACAATCATTCAAGCGGATTTTTCCGTTTTCGATAAATTTACTTGGGGCAAACCTGCTAACCGCCATAATGAATAATATATACGCCTCGACAATCGGGAAGTTTTACACATTAACCCAAACCGGAAACTATGCGCAAGCCGCAAAATATGCCGATACGTCAAGCACATTGATGGTAACTGTAATACAAGGCGCCATGTACCCAGTGCTATCCTCGATTTCCGACGACGAAGAACGCCTGAAAAGGGCAAGCCGCAAAACCATCCGCACAATGTCGTTCTTGCTTTTTCCGATAATATTCGGGTTGGTATGCATTGCCAAACCTTTAATTGTTGTGCTGTTAACGACAAAATGGGAAGGGGCTGTTCCTTATTTTCAATTACTGTGTATTGCCAGCATTTTCATTCCCTTATCCAATATCAACAATAACTTTTTAAACGTAAAGGGATATTCGCACATCGTTTTCCGGATAGAAATATTCCGATTTATAACCATAATCACCGCAATGATGCTTACCCTAAAACTAGGCATCATAAATATGCTGATAGGATTAACCGTTACGCGGGCTGTATGTTACACTGTTAATGCGGTGTACGCAGGCCGTAATACAGGATATTCGTTTTGGGAACAATGCAAGGATATGCTCCCGTACATTGCCATATCTTTTGTTATGTCCATGCTCATGTATGCAGTCAATTATCTTACCGCTAATCTTTACATTTTACTACCTTTGCAAAGTATAACAGGTTTGGTATTTTACATTGCGGCAAATAAAATGCTGGGTTCGAAAATTTACGAGGATGTCAGCGATTTATTAAAAAAAGCCCTTTTAATAAAGAAAAAATAATGAAGTTACTGAATGGTATAAAACTTTTTGCCGGAGATTTTTCGATATTCATCTACCTTATTTACCTGATATTCCGTGGCGAGGTGTCTTTCAACATCAAATTCCCGAAAACAACGGGAGACGAGCTTATCATTATAACTAACGGCCCGTCTTTAATTGAGGATTTACAAACAAAACTCGAATTGATTAAAGAGAAAGATACAATGGTGGTAAATTATTTCCCATTAGATAGTCGCTTTTTCACCATCAAACCGAAATACTTGGCGCTTGCCGACCCTGCCTTCTGGTCGGATAAAAACAACAAATATGTTTCGGATCGTATTGACCTTATGGCCGATGAATTACCTAAAGTAAATTGGCCGATGATTATGTTTATACCCTATTTTGCATTGAAGGGAAAAAATACACAAATCCGGAGTATTCAAAATTCTTTTATAACGGTTAAATATTACAACAGTGCAGCCCCCCCTATGCCCGCCCATAAAACGCTTGCCTATTTTTTATACAACCGGAACATATTAATGCCAAAGCCACGTAATGTACTAGCTACGTGCATTTTCGCTACTATTAAAATGCAATACCCGGTTGTAAAGATAATAGGGGCCGACCACTCCTGGCTGAAAGACCTTTTTGTTTCGGATGAAAATGTATTGTGTTTGAGAGATAAACACTTTAATAATCAAGCAGGAAGGATGAGGTGTTTTGCAAACTCGCCAGATGAAGATACGTACAAGCTGCATGAGTACCTTTACTCCCAATATGTGGTTTTTTTAACATACTGGCAATTGAGCAATTATGCAAAAACAAAAAAGGTAAAAATATACAATTGCACCCCCGGCAGCTATATCGATGCTTTTGAAAGAGGAAAGCTGTAATGTAGAGTCAAGAGCTAAGAATCAAGTAGCATGGATTAGCTTTACAAAGTCAATTATAACTTTTTTAAAAGGAAATTAACGAATGAACAAATCAACACAAGGCAAATGTATGAAATTATACTTTACACTGGATTACTTAGGGCATTGCCTTCACAATGACGCGCCAAATCAAAATTTTACGTCATTGCGAGCCATAGGCGGAACAATCCAGTATTTTTCATTTTTTATATCAACAATTAAATGTATATTACTGCATATAATCAATTTAGCATTTAATTATTTCTTCATGCATTTGTCTTGCAAACCAACATTTTACATTTCACAATTACATAAAGTTTACTAAATATTTACATTGTAATTACTTTATATTATTTTGAACGGCATAAAATCTTTATTATTAAATCTATATAAGATTAAAACAGCCAATGAAAGTAACATTTATCAATACATCCGAAAATAATGGAGGCGCGGCAATTGCCTGTAATCGGCTCCAGAAAGCCATTCAAAAAGTCGGCATCGATGCCAAGCTTATTGTGCGGGATAAAATCGGCAACGACCCCACGGTAATTCCGGCAGGTACGTCGTTTTTCAGCCGCAAATTAAATTTTTTACGCTTTTGCTGGGAAAGGTTCGTAATATTCATCAACAATAAATTCAACCGCAAAGATTTATTTCTGGTGTCCATTGCCAATACCGGCAGCAATATCAGCAAACTCCCCGATATAAAACAAGCCGATATCATAAACCTACATTGGGTATCGCAGGGGTTTTTATCGTTAAAAAACATACGGCAATTGATAAAAACAGGCAAACCCATTATCTGGTCGATGCACGACATGTGGACGTATACGGGTATTTGCCACAATTCAGGGAACTGTACGAAATATACCGAGGAATGTAAATTATGCGCTTTCCTGAAAAGCACATCCGCACGAGATTTATCGACAAAAACATTCCGTAAAAAGAAAAAACTCTTTGAAAAAGCACCCAAATTGTATTTTGTAGGAAGTAGCAAGTGGATGGCTGACTGTGCAAGGCAAAGCGCACTGAATTCAAAGAATATTAACATTACCTCGCTCCCCATACCTATTGATACTGATAAATATACTGTTACAGATAAAGCCGGTGCGCGGGCAAAATTCAATCTGCCACAAGATAAAAAGCTGCTGTTATTCGGCGCGGTTAAAGTTACCGACGAAAGAAAAGGCGCCCAATATTTTGTAGAGGCATGTAAGCTATTGACCCAGCAATATCCGTTGTTACAACAGGAGATAGCCATTATCGCATTCGGGAAAAATACGGTAAGTTTCAGCAATTTGTTCCCTTTTCAGGTGCATGGAACCGATTTCATATCAAAGACTGAGGATATTGTGGCTTTATACAACGCTGCCGATGCTTTTATAATTCCGTCGCTTGAAGATAATTTACCTAATACTGTAATCGAAGCGTTGGCCTGCGGTACACCCTGTGTCGGGTTTAATGCGGGGGGCATACCGGAAATGATTGACCATAAAGTAAACGGGTTTGTTGCCGAATATAAATCGGTCGAAGATCTGGCAAAAGGCATCTACTGGACATTATATGAAGCGGATTATGGGAAGCTGACCGAAAATGCATGTAAAAAAGCCCTTGACACCTATTCGGAAGAAGCAGTTGCACAACAATATCTTAAGTTCTATTCAGATATTTTATCCGAGAATAAATCATAAAAACAATTGTTAAATGACAGAAATCTGTTTAACCGATAGAGCATTCTGGGAGCGATACTGGACCAATTACCAGTATGAAAAAATACCGTCAAAAATAATATACAGTTCATATATCCGGCACTTTCAAAATAAAAAAAGTTTCATTGAGATTGGCGGATTTCCCGGAATCAATGCTGCTTATTTCTATAAAAATGTTTGTAAAGATGTTACATTACTTGATTTTTATATCGATAAAAAAATTGTAAATAATTTAGAAACTTATAATCAAATTCCTGTTAATACTATACAATGCATTGAATCGGATTTTTTAAAATTTGAAAATGACAGATATTACGATATTGTGTTATCTGTTGGTTTTATCGAACATTTTAAAAACACCAAAGATATTATCGAGTGTCATGTAAAATTACTTTCCGATAAAGGTAGCCTTTTGATTATTCTTCCGAATTTCAGAGGAATAAACGGATTTTTACAATATATTTCTGACAGAAAGCATTTTAAGGCGCATAATTTAAACTCGATGAAAATTAAAAACCTTAAACAAATTATGTATGAACTCAAGTTTGATAACGCTCAAATATCGTATACACGCAAACCTATGTTATGGCTTGAGCCGAAACCTACAAAAGCAAACAAAATAGAGCGAAAAATCATTAAGGTATTCAGCTATGCGCTTAAATTATTCCCTATAAAATGCAGATTACTATCTCCGTATATTATTATATTTGCTAAAAAACAATAATGTCGGCTAATTTTTCTATAATAACTGTTACGTACAACGCTGCGGGAACACTTGAGCGTACCATACGAAGCGTGATGGAACAAAATTATCCGCACATTGAATATATCGTTATCGACGGCGGCTCAAGCGATTCAACAAGGGCTATTATTGAAAAATATAAAGCCCGTATCCGCATAACAGTATCGGAAAAGGATAGTGGAATCTATGATGCCATGAATAAAGGCTTGACCTCGGCTACCGGCGATTATGTATGGTTTATAAATGCCGGCGATACAATTTATTCGCCCGATACGATAACCGAAATAGCTAGTCAGCTGAAAAACTTGCCCGGCCTGCCCGACATTGTATACGGCGAAACAGTAATTGTTAACAATAAGCAAGAATACCTTTATATTCGCCGTTTAAAAGCCCCTGAAAAGCTTAGCTGGCATAGTTTTAGAGACGGCATGCTGATTAGCCACCAGGCTTTTATCGTAAAGCGTAGTATTGCCACTGCTTACGATTTACACTACCGCTTTTCAGCCGATTACGACTGGTGCATCCGGTGCATGAAACAAGCCAGATTAATCTGTAATACGCACCTTATATTGGCAAATTATTTGGATGAAGGTACAACTACTCGCAACTTAAAAGCATCATTAAAAGAGCGATTCAACATTATGTGTAAATACTATGGAAGAATCCCCACATATTTACGGCATATTAAATTTGCCCTACGCTTTGGACTGGCTAAATTAACAGGCAAAAACTAATGTGGTAATTTGCCAATATGCTAATAAGATAACGTGCCGATAAACATATAAACAAATCAATAGATCAACAAATAAACATTTTACATTTAACACATTAGCATATTATCTAATTAAACTCCAATAGTATGATGATTTACGATGAATATGACGAGAAAATGCATGAATTGTTCGAGCAGGCATTTATTATCCGGGATAAGCCGGACAGCACAATTGAAGAATTATTGACAGCCGATAATTACCTGCATAACGCACTAACAGTTTGTACCGAAATGGAAAAAGACGGCGGGGAATATAATGATGATGACATGAAACACAAAATTATATATAACCGCATACGTTGTTTTATCGAACGTTTGGCCGTATATAGCCGTTTAATAAAACTCACCTACAACACTCCGCAATTTAATGAAATGAGCGTAAAGCTTGAAAAATTATGCGGTTATTACAAAGATACGTATGCATATGTACAAAACGATGAAATACAACAAAGTCAATATCAGCTAAATGTTTTTATCTACCAGAGCATGGCTGCCAACTATTTCCGGCGTAGCGGTATGGGCGCAAACAAAGAATTATGCCAGCAGGCTGTCGAATATATCGAAAAGGCCATTGAATTGACCCATGGTGATGATAATTACAAGGTATTGCACAACAATAAATATCAGATATTGTTGGCAATGAATACAATTCAATAAACATGGCTAATCCAATAACAGCACAACAGGCGCTTACATGGCTGCAACACTTATGCAGTCAAAGCGAAAAATGCGTTGCCGACGTACGTAAAAAACTATCGACATGGCAAATAAGCGAAGAAGATACTACCAAAATTGTTAAAACATTACTCGATGATAAATATATCGATGAAAGGCGTTATGTCTCGGCCTTTGTAAACGATAAAGTGCGCTTTTCACATTGGGGAGCTTTAAAAATACAAGCCGCTTTAAAAGCCAAAAATATAGCCCAATCAATTATAAGCAAAGTTTTAGAGGAGCTCGATGATTTACCTTATGAAGATGAGCTGGAAACAATGCTCCGCAAAAAAGTAAAAACAATAAAAATAAAAGCGAAAGACGTAAACGATTTAAAAATAAAATTAATACGATTCGGATTATCACGCGGATTTGAATACGATTTGATATATAGTTTGGTGGTAAAAATTGTAACCGATAAACCGGACGATTAGATTTTTTTAGATAAACATCTTATCCTTGCTTAACAATTCCCATAAGCAGCAGAATAATAGGCAGGTGTAGCTTTTGTCGGAAGTAAAAACAGCAGAAATTATGTTGCAATATACAGGTTCGAAACAAACTGGAGAATAAATACCAAATATATATTCCGCGCGTCGGAATATTTAAACAAACTCCACACGCACAATATACAAATAAACACATATGCGCCTAATATCCCAGCAAGTACGTTTATAGCAGACTGTTTCTGACCACAGCAAGTTTCGCCGGATCCGGCTCCTTTCCCGTTAGGCATTATTTATATCGTTATGGTACTGTTGATTATCGAGCTGGCAAATCAAATACTTTTATCCGTTAAGCAGGATGGCGAGCAAACTCCAGCAACCGATTTCTCAGGTAAACTTAGCCCGGCGAATTATGCCTTACGATTGGAGCGGTTAATAACTTTTTTGGTAATTATCAGTTTATTGATAGCTATAATTTACAGTATAATTAGATGAATTTTTGCTTCTTATGGTTGTTTATGAAACATATTGTCTATTCTTTGTATAGGCCTGCCTTATGCATACTTTTTATTAAGTATTGCATTTATCGTTTACATGACGCAAGTCTGCACCACTATCGTGACTTGTTTTTGAAATTGCAATAAACGAAGCTATAAGCAAGTAATTTATAATTACCGAAAAAACAATACCCAGTAAATTATCAGTTAACGAACGTATACGTTTTAACGCCAATACTACTGATAAATATAAAATAATAAAACCGACAGGTATAAATACCGGAATATAACTTGATATAAGGCTGTTTAGCGTAGTGTAGTGATAAGGATTTATCATTCTCGGATTAAGGCCGTCGAAAAAAGCATAATAATAAATAACATACTAAATAAACCCCCGATTGCTATAAATACAATGCTATTCCTCATCTTAAACTCACGAGAGCTAATCAGGCCTTTCCTGTTAAACAATAAATCAGAATTGTTTTATCCATTTTGTAAATTTATCATAAAACAAAACTGTATTCCGCAATTGTGGAATACAGTTTCGCTTACTGTCTACATGTTAAATAGCCTTATCCCAAAACCATACCTACAATTGTAGCCGATGCCAAAGCGGTTAATGTCCCGCCCAACAACGCACGCATACCAAATTGTGCAAGTATAGGTTTTTGATTGGGAGCTATGGAACCAATACCCCCGATTTGAATACCTACCGATGCAAAATTAGCAAAACCGCAAAGCACGTATGTTGCCATAATAATCGACTTAGCATCGGTAAATACGCCCAGTTTCAACATTTCACTTAAATCGCTGTACCCTACAAATTCTGTCAGTATTAATTTTTGCCCCAATAATTGACCTACCAGTGGTACATCGGCAGGTGTTATGCCTATCAGCCAGATAAGCGGCGAGAACAAATATCCAAGTAAAAACTGTAACGATAAACCACTGTACCGGCCGTCGGTAACTTCGGCTATTAAGGAATTTAACGAAGTCCAGTCGCCTATTTTACCTATAATCATGTTAAAACCGGCTATTAGGGCATAAAACACCAGCAGCATTCCGGCAACATTTGCGGCAAGTCTGAGTCCTTCAAATGTGCCGTTACTGATGGAATCGAGTACATTTTTACCGATTTTTTCTTTCGTTACTTTTATCTTTGTATTGATTGTATCGGTTTGTGGAACCAGCATCTTCGATATTACCACGGCTCCCGGCGCTGCCATAACCGATGCCGATAACAAATGCCGGGCAAACTCCATTTCCATTATCTTATCGCCACCTCCCAGCATACCAATATAAGCCGCTAAAACCCCTCCTGCCATAGTCGACATACCTGCCGTCATTATCAGCATGACTTCCGATTTACTCATCGACGATATATAGGGCTTTATCATCAGCGGCGATTCGGTTTGTCCCAGAAAAATATTACCAGCGGTAGCCAGGCTCTCGGCTCCCGATAAGCGCATAGCCTTTGACATAAGCCAGGCCATTACCCATACTATTTTTTGTACAATGCCCAAATAAAATAACAAGCTCATTAACGCCGAGAAAAAGATAATGGTAGGCAATATTTGAAAGGCAAAAATATACCCGAACTTATCCATGTCCAACAGACTGCCGAATAAAAACTCGCTTCCAGCCTTTGTCCAGTCCAGCACAGCGACAAAACATTTCCCAAAAAAGTTGAAAAACGCTTGAACCGGACCAAATAGCAATACGGCAATAGCAATAACGACTTGTATTAAAAGGCCCTTACCTACAGTTCCCCAATCAATAGCCTTACGATTAACGCTAAATAGCCAGGCTATGGCCAATATTGCCAACATACCCAATATCCCACGTAAAATAGCCGTAATACTGAAATTGAAATTCTTTTCGGCAAGGATAGCTTCGTATTGATTTTTATTTCGATCCGGCATATCGGTTAACGTAGTTTCCGGTCTTTCAGCAACCGGATCAACAACCGTTAATTCACTCTGTGTAGTTAGTTCATTGAAATTAATGGTATTATTCTGCGCCTGTATACAAAATGGCATAATCAGTAATCCAATTCCAAAAATAAATCTAATTATCTTATACATATTTTTCTAAATTTTTACGTTTAGGTCTTTTATTTTTAAACATCGGGTAAGGATAGCGAGATATCTGTTTTTCCCAATATTTCGCGTTGTTTAATTTCATCGCGTATTTGCGAGGCTTTTTCGTAGTCTTCGTTATCAATTGCCTCCAACAATAAATTTTTAAGTTCGTCAAACGTTTTATTTGTTAACAACTTGTCTTCTTCACCGTCTTTTGGCGGCGTATATTTTATTTCAACATGGTCATCCAGAACCACACCAGCTTTTTCCATTATTTCTTCTGTGGTAAAAACAGGACACCGGAAACGTAAAGCCAGTGCAATAGCATCCGATGTACGCGACTCCAGCACAATTTCCTTCTCTCCGTTATAGCACAATAATTCTGAGTAAAATACACCTCCTTCAAGCTTAACAATATTAACTTCAAGTATCTCTATGCCGAATGCTTTTGAAAACTGAAAAAATAAATCGTGAGTTAAAGGGCGAGGCGGAACAAAACGTTCAAGTTGTAAAGCAATAGCCTGCGCCTCCATCGCTCCGATTACAATAGGGATACGCCGCTCCCCCTGCCTCTCTCCAACTACCAATACATAACCCCGTGTAGGATTTTCACCATATGAAATACCTAAAATATTTAACCGAATTTTATTACTACTCATATAAATAACGAATGATAACCACAGAATGACAAAGATACTAAAATAATAAATGCAGAAAAGAAACGGATGAAGCCTTTGTAAAACAACATTTAGTATTGAAGATTTACTAATGTCAATTTTAGTTTTTTATAATATGCTAATATAATACATTTTATAATTTTTGAAATACAGCCGCAAATTCTTTCGACCACTTAATTTATAGTACTTATTTTCTCCTACGGCTGGCGCTGACTTGTAATCCGAGCTTTACAATAACGTCACGCGAAAGATTCGCGCGACAGCAGAGAATACTCTATATTATCATTCTTCACTCCGTTCAGAATACAGTTCTATTGACAATAAGATCCTTCACATCATTTAGGATGACAAGGTGGCAACGATCAGGTATAAAATTTTGATTCCGGATGATGCAAGTTAAAACAAAAACCGCCCTACTCACAAAAGCAGAACGGTTTTCGCCTAACCTCAAACTAATTAACCAAAACTATAAAAAACCCTAAAAGTTATTTATATTATTCATCAATCCTCTAACTCTATTATGTAATACTTTCACCCGAATCGAAAAAACTACGAAATTTTGCCAAAGAACCAGCATGCACCGACGAAAGGGCATTATTACATCTCATACACATACTTATATGCTGCTCTCCGCCATTTTTAACGTCAAACTCAACACGCTGTTCATCGGTTAATAAATCCCTTATCTTTTGCTTGCTATCGGCCTTTAATTTCATAATATCGGCCTGAAACTTTACTATTTCGTCAATAACTTTATTTATTTCTTTTATATCCGCCTTGTACGCTGTTTCCAAACTCCGCAACCGTGCCCGTTTTTCACCCATTTGGTTGCAGAATTGCAACGACCGTTTTTGCTCGCTTAAACAAATAGCTTTTATTTTTGCTTTCTGATCATCGGTTAAATTCGATATTCCCATTGTATTATTTTCCCTCAACTGGCGGAATTTTTTTATCATATCAGGGGTTACTTTATCGTTAAGTAAAAAAGGGTGACCTGTACGTATTCTCTGTTCAGTTTGGGCATGTGCTGCACCTGCCATTCCAACCAATAAACTAATCATCATTATTGCTGTACAAACAGTATTTTTCATGTCATATTTTTGTTTCTGTTACTATGACTATTTATCTCCAAAAAGGTTTAAATGTTAATGAAAAAAATTTATTTTTAAACTCTATTTACATTCAGTAATTTCACAACTCAAATACTATGGATTTTCAATTCATAGGTTAGATTGCGAATGAAATTCACGGTTTTGACTAAAGTCAAAAACCAGAACTAAAATTCTTTGAAATTCACGCAAGTATGAAAGAATCATCACTATTGGGCTTGTCTTTATGAGGAATGAGGTACGACTCCAACATTTCTTCTGTTATGTGACCTGTACGCTATCATCCATAAGCAATAATCCAAAAGTAATTGCTCCAATAGCAACGCTTTAATTCAGGTAACTCTTGCAACAATATCCGTGAACTGATACCTTTTAAGCGACGGACAATTTCAATGATGCTCAAAATTATCGCGGATAACTCAGATGCAATTGGATAAGGTCTTTGCTGACAACGCTCTTTATGATCTGAGCATCCATAGAATTACATACTTCACGCAGAATATCTCTACAGCGTAACTGAGCTTCACCCTGAAGTACTTGGTAACGGTATTTTGTTATCCAAACCAAATGTACTTGTAAAGTATTTACATTGTGATGACTGTGGCGATTTTCCATAATACTTTAAATTTTAACAAAATAAAATTAATATATTTATACAAGCTAAAACCTTGCACTAAAGTGCATAGTGTTAACTAGCGTAATTGAAAAATAAATCCAGCTTATAATCGGAGCTTATGTATCTTTTGCCGCCGAGCAATCCGCAGTTGTTGAGAGCGTATTTTACATCTTTGAGATAATTGACGTCGTGTACGCTTGCAGGAGTAAAACCAAAGGCATAGATAATGCCGTTTTCGCCGCACACGAAGCGCAGGTTGTAGCCAAAATAATACATTTGTTTGGCGGCGCAGTAAGCCAAATCGGGTTTGATTTCGTAAGTATAACAGATTGTTGGTCGGCCTGTCCGGCAGCGTTTGCATATCTCGACAGGGACCTGAGTCAATAATGACTATTTTGTTAAATGAATAACAAGTAATATTATGTATAATGGACATCCAGTCCCTTTTGTTGCAGTTTATCCTCTTTCAATAATTATTTTGCCGATTGCACATGAAAGGCACCGTTTGTTATCGCAATAGCCGGATTTAAGCTGTATTAACGCCTGACTATAAAAGGCATTATCGGCCTTTATACCAATAGCTTTCCACATATCGATAATCGAATTCGATTCGGGAGGCAAGGCATCCAGCAACAATAAGGCTTTTTCCTGCATCGCATTATCGGCCTTTGCCTTACCGTATGTAAATAAAAACGGGACTGCAACATTCGAAATAATTTTCTCCAACGATTTATGTCCCAGCAGCTTATTTTGTTTACTACTCTCTTTTCCAAAATCGTAATGTGTTTCCCAATACGTTGATACATTTGCCATAACCGACACAAAAAAATCATCAACGGTTTTATGCTTAATTATCAGTTCGATTATCCCATCCATTGTACTTACCAGTTTAGCCAACTGGGTAATACGTAAGGTGGGAAAATTTGCTGGACGCAAACGCCCAAATTTCCATATACTTTTATCTAATGGAGTAAGGTTGTAGGTCGTTTTCAAGAAAATGTATTCAGTTTTTAATTTTGCATGGTAATCATCCTTGGGTTCGTCTTCCAAAAAACCCGCCTGCCCATATAATAAGGCCTCAATTACAAATACATTATCGCCGTATTTTTCAATTATACGTAAAGGGGTATGCTTAGCTAGCAATTGAAACGGCAATGCATTTGTACCAAAAC
The DNA here is from genome assembly GCA_031263585.1 of Prevotellaceae bacterium. Lineage (GTDB taxonomy): Bacteria > Bacteroidota > Bacteroidia > Bacteroidales > UBA932 > JAISFN01. The sequence goes on from JAISFN010000002.1 coordinate 27,804, forward strand.
CAAATGCCTTGAATAATAATTGGTAAAATGCCTCTCTCCAGTTATTTTTCGAATTTCCTAACGATTGTACAATATCAGCCGATTTACGTTCCAAACGTTCAACTAATATCCTGTTTAAAAAATGCCGGATAATAAAAGGATCGATATTTTTAATACAAGGCTGACACGGAATTATTACCTGAGACGCCAGCAGCTGCTCATACCGGCATTCCAGTTGCTCATCATATTTTAGAACAAGAATAGGAATTTTGCTATTATTTTGTCGAAAAGCATCATTGTCATAATATTTTACTACATGCAAAATAACGTTGTTATATGCTTTATCAAAATGGTGTTTGTGCTGAACCCAATTGGAACTTTTTATATGGATTTCAACATTACCTACCCACTCTGTATCACCGATTTTAATACGGGCATTTAAAAAATCGGGGCCTGCACCATTATTGGGTAACCCAACCGATTTTATTTCTACAATTTCATTATCAGTAGTATAAAGTGCATCTTTATCATATAATTTGAATTTCCAGATAAAATGCAAAAAATCTTCGTTCATTGCTCCTCAGTTGATTTATTCTAAATATTGTTGATTAGTAAATACGAAGAAACAAAAATCTTTTGATTTGAAAAAATGTATATATTTGCAAACTGAAATTAAAAATCAGCGGGGTGTGGCGCAGTTGGCTAGCGCGCTACGTTCGGGACGTAGAGGTCGAAGGTTCGAGCCCTTTCACCCCGACTTGTTAAAGTAATTATCAATTGATTAATCATTTTCGTTTCCATTAATGTTTCCATTTTAAATTGGAAGCCTCAAATTTGGGGTTTTTATTCGGTAGCGGGAGCTATTTTATGCAGAAGCATCTCATACTCTTTAGACTGTCCGGCGGTTAGCGTAAAATTCTTTTACAAACGACAATGCCAGTTGAAAGCTTTTCGCAGAACCGTCAAAATAACTTCGAGGACGTTGAGGTGGCTATTAAATAAATTAGGGCCTCCCGTTTTTTAAGCACCTTCCCAAGGTCGGTGCATTCGTCAAATACAACAGCCCAATGGCTTTCATCTTTGATACAAATTTTTTCATCATGATTTTGTCATTTAAAATGTGAAACAAAAAGCCTGCCTTAGGTTCCGCAACATTGCAAACAATGCCACGGTCTTTTCGGAGACTTGCACCATAGCAAGTTTATTATCAATTCTTTAATTGTCATTATCCTGTTACCGTTTAGGGAATAACAAAGCTATGTATTTAAAATGGATAAAACAAGAAGGCTGGCGTTTTTTGATATGCTTTTGATATAAACCAGTAAGGGTTAAAGGGATAAATTGATTTTAAGGGCTTAAATCCGCCTTGTTGAGGAGTGGCCTAGCAGGGTATAGTGTTGGGCAAGGGCTTTGCTTGAAATTTCGGCATGAAAAAAGGGCAAATTTCCGATGTTTACTCTTGTTCAAATATCTATTTTTAGTTAATTATGGATTTGATTAAAATACGTGTAGCGGAGGCAGGACTATAAATTTAAAGTTAACCATTATTGTTGGAACTGAAACCCGTTATTTGTGTAAAAGGGGAAAAACTTACAAATATAGTGGGTGATTTAAATATTACCCGTTTTTGTTGAGGCTTTCCGATGCCAGTTATACACGGCTGTTTTGCATACTCTTAGCCGTTTGCCAATTTCGGCGTAGCTAAGCCCCTACCAGTACATTTCTATTGCTTTTTGCTCAATCGTTTTATTTACATTAATTCATTAAGCTTTCCAGCAGCAACATGACGTTGTTCGGTTCGGGGGCTAAGATCTATTATTTTATATATTTATTTGGCTATTAGTGATTTAATATGTAATTTTTGCACTTTGTCGACTATAATTGTCTTTTAGTTCCATTATGGTAGTTAAACGCAGTTTCGGACATCGTAGTTTCATTATGCAATTTTGTCGGTTATGCTTATACGTTTTTTTCATTATACCCACCTGTCAGTATTGCGGGTTGAGGTTGTGCCGGTATAAGTTTCTGCATGGTACCGCTGTCAAGGGCTATTTCTACCCGCCTAAAGGGCTTAATTTTGCTGAATTGATATGCTTTTAATACAAGGGCTCCCAACAAGTAGCATTTGCTCTAATTTTTTCCAGATTTCAGAAACAAGAATAAAACTAACACTTATGTTTATATAGTCTTATGTCAAAATATTATATCATACACAAATATGTTTTGTACAACAAACTTACTTTTTTTCCCAAAAAATAATAATTTTATTAAAACTAAGTACGTTCTCTCAATTATTTTATATTATCCATTATTTATAAGTGTCTTGTTTATAGATATTTTATGGTTAAAATAGTATAAACTAATTTTGCAGATGTACTTATTTTTATTATATTTACATAAATCCACGTTGGCGCATCGCTTCAAAAGTAAGTATTGCCATTGATACCGATACATTCAACGAATCGATTTTGCCACGCATGGGTATTTTAATGTGGACATCAGCGTTTTGGAGCCAAAAACCGGTGAGGCCGTCGGCTTCGGTTCCCATAACAATGGCACAAGGCTTTGCCATATCCGTTTGGTGGTACCACTGCGATGCTGTAAGTTCCGTCGCATAGCTCAATATACCATTGTTATGCAGCCATTTAAGAGCTTGATCTGATGTGCAGGTCACAACCTGATTGGTAAATAAACAACCTATACTTGAGCGTATTACATTCGAGTTATAAACATCGCACAAAGGGTCGCATACAATTACTGCATCAACCTTGGCAGCATCGGCCGTGCGAAGGATTGCCCCCAGATTACCGGGTTTTTCAATAGCTTCGAGAATAATAACAAACAAATTATCACTTAATTTAATATCGTTTAAATCGAGGTTACGGGGTATGGCAAGTGCCAGTAAACCGTCGCTGTTTTCGCGATAAGCTATTTTATCGAATACTGGCTTATTCGTCTCATATACAGCAATATTATCAGGTAGTCGGCCCAATAAAGCCAATGCTCCGCTCAATTCAGTGCAAGCGAATATTGATTGTATAACATATCCACCCTCGATTGCCAAATTTATTTCGCGAAAGCCCTCGATAACAAAAAGCTGTTGTTTACGCCGCTCGCGCGATTTTTCCTGCAAGGCTATAATGTTTTTAATACGTGTATTTTGCAACGATGTAATTTTTTCCATACTGCAATATTACATAAAAAATACCTATATTTGTGTATAGCAAAGTTTATTCCGTTGATAATGTGATAATGTGTCAATTCTTTGATTATCGATTATGTCATTGGCTCTCTGTTGATGCAGGCTTGCAGTCTGTGCCAAAACAGATTTTAAAATATTTTTGCGAGACACGGGCTACAAGCTCTCGCTAGCAACAAGATGTTAAAATGTATATTTGTAAATCTGTTGATTTATTTATTTGTTTATTCTCATAATCGGCACATTAACAAATTATCATATTATTATATTAAAAATCTTGATTTTATATTTCAATTTTCAATTACGTAAAGCTATGAAAAAGTATTTATTATTATTTGTATTGCTGATAATAACATCGGGAATGTTTGCTCAAACTCCCGGCAAGTACAATGTAATACCCATGCCCGCAAAATTGAAACGCGCATCGGGCGAATTTGTATTTAACCAACGAACCCAACTGATTATATCGGACGATACCGAGGCCATGCGCAATGCCATAGCCCCGCTTACCGACCGGCTGAGGATAGTTGCCGGCTTCATTATACCTGTCGTACACGAACCTAATCCGGCAACCCAAAGTAATACGGTTGTCTGCAAGCTTAACAAAAAAAATACAAATAACGAAGGGTATGAGCTGACGGTGAAAAAGAATTCCATTCTGGTTGAGGCTCAAACTCCCCAGGGAATTTTTTACGCCATGCAAACCCTCCGCCAGCTAATGCCTGCCGAAATTGATAAAAGTACGTTAATTGAGGGGATAAAATGGACTGTGCCTTGTGTTGAAATTACCGATGCTCCGCGTTTTGTTTACAGGGGCTTACACCTCGATGTTTCGCGGCACTTTTTCCCTATCGAATTTGTAAAGAATTATATCGACTGGCTGGCCTATCACAAAATCAACACATTCCATTGGCACTTAACCGACGACCAAGGTTGGCGTATCGAAATTAAAAAATACCCCAAATTAACCGAAACCGGTGCATGGCGCTGCCGTACCCTTAAAGGAGCCTATAAAAACAATCCATGCGAACGCGAATGGGACAATACAACTTACGGTGGTTATTACACCCAGGAGGAAATAAAAACTGTTGTTGAGTATGCGGCCAAGCGCTTTGTAACAATTGTTCCCGAAATTGAAATTCCGGGGCATGCGGTTGCCGCGTTAACAGCTTATCCCGAACTCTCGTGCTCGGGCGGCCCGTTCGAAGTCGAGGGCTTGTGGGGTGTGTTTGAGGATATTTTTTGTACCCGCGACGAAGTATTTAATTTTCTGGAAGATGTATTGGTCGAAGTTATCGCTTTATTTCCCGGCAAGTATATACACATCGGCGGAGACGAAGCGCCCAAAGTACGCTGGGAGCGTTGCCATGCTTGCCAGACCAATATGAAAGAACTCGGACTGAAAGACGAACACGAACTGCAAAGTTATTTTGTTCAACGCATCGAAAAGTTTATCGAGTCGAAAGGGCGCAGTATTATTGGTTGGGACGAGATATTGGAAGGCGGACTAGCCCCAAATGCCACCGTAATGTCATGGAGGGGAGAAAAAGGAGGTATCGAGGCTGCCAAGCAAAAACATAGTGTAATTATGACTCCCAACACCTATGTTTATTTCGATTATTACCAGGTGTACAAAGCCGACCGCGACAAGGAGCCGCACTCTATTGGCGGGGAACTGCCAATTGACAAAGTATACCAGTTCGACCCGATGCCGAAAGAACTCTCTATCGATGAACAGAAATACATACTGGGCGGACAGGCAAATCTTTGGACAGAGTATATGAAAACACCAGAACATGTGGAATATATGGCCTACCCGAGAGTTGCCGCTTTATCCGAATGCATATGGTCGAATCCAGAACGTAAAAACTATGACGATTTTATACAACGGTTAACAAATCTGGTAAAGCATTACGATGAATTGGGTATAAATTACTCAAAAGCATTTTTGCGGAAATAAGAATGCCCTTTTACCGCCGACCTAAACTTGTAGCCATGCCAGCGAAATAAGTAAGTTCACTATATTTACTGATAGGGGTGCAAAATTTTGCGCCCCTACATAATAATAAATGCCCCTCTGGTAATTAATAAAATTCTTTTCCGAACAAAATCCAATACTTACATAATCGCATGAAAGCGGATACTTACAAAATCAATCGAATCATCACCATTTTGATTGTAATCGGATATGTGCTTGCCAATATTTCGATGCAGGTCAATTTCTTTAAAGGAAATATTATTTTCGACAAATATCAAGTAGCAATTTCAGCCGCCGATACTATTCAAATTATCCAAAAAACTTACTATACAAAGATGGGATTTTTGCTGATTTAACAAGTAGTTAGCGACAATTTTTACTATTCTTTTGCCTGGTGTATTTCCATTTATGCTGCAGTAATGCTATGCTTTTTCGGAATTAGAGTTATTACCGTTTTATATATGCTCGGGGGATTTTTATCTTTATTGAGCTATTACTATGGAAGTTATTTAAAAAGAAATTAAGTTTAAGATGAAGGGTATAAACAAATAAGCACATTAGTACATTTTAATACTTATCTTCCATATAAACTCTACTACTTGTTATTCGTTAGGGCTTCTGTAAAAATCGGGTAGCGAATTGGTATAAATACAGTAATTAATCGGGTTCCGTTGCTGAAATACCGTAGGGTTTTGGACCCAGCGGCACAAGCATCAAATCGGTTTTCCCATCGATTTTTAAGCATTCGTTTGAGGGTACATTTTCCTTGTTGTCAAAACTAAACGAGAAATAATGCAGGTATTGGTAAATCCACGATAAATAATTCGATGTTTCAACATCTTCGCTCGATCATAATTTTATGTCTTTCCGATTTGTTACGGCATCCTGCAGTTCGACGGTATTTAATGTCATTCCGTCAATATACACTATTATATCCCATTGCGGGTCAACCATAATCCACTTGTCCAGGTCGTTCAAAAACACTTCGAGCAAAACATGCCCAGCTCCATAAGGCCTTATTTCCGAATCTTTTGTTTTTAAGGCAAATATACGCGATTTTATCCCGATTGAGTTTAAACAAGCCGTTGTAACAATACCGTACTCCACACAACGAAAACGTTGCCCTTTCTTTTAGACCGCTTTTCATAAACCGATGGATCGGCAACCACCAGCCTTCTTTCATCCGAAAGCAAAATTCTATACCTTTATTCCTAAGTAAATAAAAAAGACTGATAGCAGGATAGTCACGGTCTGCAAGTAATAAACCACCGTGTTGTAATTTATCAACATGTTTGAATAACAGGCTTTGTTCACTCTCGTGCTAAGAAACAATTCTAGAGTCTAATGTTAACAAATTCAATGGGTCATAAAGTAACGATAATAACCCCATCGAAACCGGAGTGGAACCGTTACGGCCAACCTGATATTCTCCGAATTATTCCCTTATATTCAGGCGGTTATTCAAATACAACCAGCTGCCATCTATCGATAACAACCGATGGCCATGCCACTTCTGGTAAGGAGTGCCTGTATAAAAACTTGAACAGACTATACATCATTGATTTCCTTGAAGGCCTCAGGTTTTAGCTTGTTGCGGGCTTGGCTTAATGCGCCTTTTGTTATCGAACGGATATTTTAATCGGTAGATAAAACTGTTTTGAAAAAGGAATCCAGCTCACATTAAAGTGATGATTTCATCCTCATTAACAACATTATTATCAGTAATTTAAAAGGAAGTTTCTTTTCTCTTATGAATTGCCTCTTCGAGCCGTCTCTAGAACGGCTGACAAATGATTTTTCATCAATTAATCCTACTATGTTTGTTAATAACTCTTTTCTATAATCGCTCGCTTTTTTAAGGGAACAACCCTTTGTTTATATGCAAATTTACTAATCCTTTCGCTTATCACAAAATATCAACGAAATTTATTTATTATCAATAATATAGTTGCATTCTCTTAACTAAACGACATTGTGTTTTAAATACTTTTGTCCTAAAAAACGACTTGCATGCTAAATCTTTAATACCAGTTAAATACGATAGGTGTAATTTATTTTCATCAAAAATGTCCATTCTCTTTTTGCTGATTAAAAAAAATGATATACCTTTGCAGCCTCATTCAAGCAACCTCTTACCAACAAGGTATATGAGTGGTAATGTTGCCATAACAAATTAAAGTTAGAAAAATGGACCTAATTAAGGTAGCTCAACAAGCATTTGCAAAAGAGGCTAAAAATTATCCTGATTTTAGAGCGGGTGATACAATTACAGTAACTTACCGTATTATTGAAGGTAATAAAGAACGTTTACAAAAGTTTAGAGGTGTTGTAATTCAACGTAAAGGCACAGGATACACGCAAACTTTTACAGTACGTAAAATATCGGACTCAATAGGCGTAGAAAGGATTTTTCCTTTAAGTTCTCCCTTTATACAGGATATTGAGTTAAACAAAAGTGGTAAAGTTCGTCGTGCACGTATATACTACCTGCGCAAACTCACCGGTAAAAAGGCACGCATTAAAGAGCGCAGAATTTCTGCTGTATCGGATAAATAAAAATATTTTGGCCTCGTAGCTCAACTGAATAGAGTATCTGACTACGGATCAGAAGGTTACAGGTTTGAATCCTGTCGGGGTCACAAAGTCCGAAAGACAAATGTAAGACAAATGAAGACAAAGTCGCTTAAATAATTGATTTTAGGTGGCTTTGCCTTTTTATTTAAGACTGTCGAAGGCTCGCCTGCAAAACCCTGTGTTTGTTTTATAGGTCGAAAAATGAAAAGGATTATCTTAGTAGTGTATGAAAGCAGAAAATCCTTATGTAAAGTTATTTCAACTTATTCTTCCGTTGGATATCGCCTTGTTTTTTGATTTGGTTGATGTAAGGGAAGAAATCGTGACAGATAGGCGTGAAGTTCTTCTATATTTATACGAAAAGCCTATTGTTCCCGCCGGTTATAACTCCTCCGACCTTTCCCCCAATGGTTTCTCTGAGGCCGGCAGTATACAAGATTTTCCGATACGTGACAAGCGTGTCCATTTGCATGTTCGCCGTCGCCGATGGTTGGATAATTCAACAGGCAAAAGTGTGTCGAAAGACTGGGATTTGGTCGCCCAAG
>JAISFN010000012.1 GCA_031263585.1 Prevotellaceae bacterium
TGAAGAAACTGTTTGTGATATTGTTCGTATTACTGGCGATTCCGGTTTTCGCGGGCGGCGGCGGACTGGCGGTAATCTACGTTAAACATTGGCTATCTCGGCAAAAAAGGCAACAGTAAGTTTGAGAATTTTGGATATGGATTAGGAGCTTTAGCTAATTTGAGCGATATATTGGCAGGATTTAATCCGGGAGAAGTTACATTACGAACGGAAAATGATCCTGAATATGTTTTTAATGGAAAAACAAAAGACCCTATTGGTCATTCTCAATTATCTGATACTGATGGAAATATTTTAATTGATTGGGGACCTGCTGAAGGGAAAAATTCATTATTAGGATTGCGTGAAGGAACAAATTCATACGAACAGGGGGTATTAACTCCAAATTTAAAAGGGACTTCCTTTTGGAATCCTGTTAATATTAAGGGAGTAAATGTTAATAGGATAATGAATTTCTCAAATTCTCTGAATCAAGGAGGTAAATACAATTTATTTTATAATAGTTGTGTTTCTATGACTTCAAGAGCCTTAAATATGTCGGGTGTTTTTAATATTGGTATTCATCCATATTTGTTACACGTTCAAATGTATCTTCGGGCAATAGCTGTTCGACCGATGTTGTATTCTCATTTTTTACTTAACCGTTAATTATCATTATTATGAAAAAAATATTATTATCAATCATAATTATTATTTTTGTTACAATTAATGGTTGTGCTCAGCAAAATAAGATGAAAATAGAAGATATTCAAGAAATTTGGGTGTATGATTATTTTAACTCTAAAGGCTATACTCAAGGAGCTGCGCAGCGTAAATTTCAAGAACTGGAGAATAATAAAACTGCTAAAATTCAGTTGGATCCTGTATTTGTAGATTCTTTGAAGAGTATGCTTATTTACTCTGCAAAACACAAAAAATTGCCACAAGGTAAATATGAACAAAATCTCATTTTTACTCAATTTATACTGAAAGACAGTAGTAGTCGAAATATTATTATTGGTTCAGGTGGAGTATATGATGATTATCGAACTGGATTTATGAGCTATCTTTTTATTGATAATTCTGATAAAAAGAACAAAACGATATGGGTAAATAAATTTTTTTGTAAACTTACAGATAAAATTAATACTAATGCAGATTAAGATAACTTTAAGCGTTCAGGTATTAGACCTTGGACTTTTAGTTGTTTTTTTTAATCAACAATATTAATTACTATGGGAACGAAGATATTATTTATATTACTGTGTATGTTCATATTCATCCCAACAAAAGCACAAAATAAAGTAGAAAGGATATATTAGTATATAAAAAATTTTGTAGAGGAGAAACAACAACAGGTATTTCATATATGTTTAAACATCCTTTAAGAAGTTTTACAATGATATATTAAAAAGGAATAATGTAATGATGTAATGAGAAAACTTATTTTAATAATAACAATACTTTTGTTAGGCAAGGTTTGTTACTCGCAAACTAATTTTACCTATATTTACGATGCCGCGGGCAACCGTATTAAGCGCGAACTAAAAACCGTGCTGATGAGCGTCGCCATGCCGGTAAACGACACTATTGAAACGGCATTATTCGATAATGAGCAGGGAGAGGCTAATGCGTTCGAGGATAATACAGGCGATGCATTCCCTACCATATTGTACCCCAACCCCACATACGGGCAGTTTACGCTGGACTTACCCGATTTTAAACCCGGCGAGAGAGGTTACATTATGTTGTACGACCAAATGGGTAAAATAATCGTTCATCAGAAATATGTATCAGCCTCGCAATATTTCGATATTTCGAATGTGCTGCCCGGCTTTTACGTAGCGCATATCATGGTAAATGATAAACTGGTAATAAAGAAGATTATAAAAAACTAAGGTTTTTTACATGGGACAATCCTTGCGGTTGCCTTATCTGCAAAGGCTCTTTGAGTATCTGATATTACTTACTTTACTGCGGCCATCTGGGCAGCGTTACGCAAATAACTAACGCTAGCGGAACTAAAGTTGCCGAATACAGTTACGACGCTTGGGGGCGCATGCGCAACCCGGCCAGCCAGACGCCTTATGCTCCCGGAACCGAACCCGCCCTGAAATTTAACCGCGGCTATACGGGGCACGAGCATTTACCCCTTTTCGGCCTGGTGAACATGAATGCCCGATTGTACGACCCCGTGCCGGGACGTTTCCTCTCGCCCGACCCTTACGTGCAGGCGCCCGACTACAGCCAGAACTTTAACCGATATAGCTACGCCCTCAACAATCCATTAATGTATACCGATGAAAGCGGAGAGTTTGTTTTTGGATTATTTAATTTTGTTAAAGACTTATTTGTCAATACCTTTGTAAAATCATGGACACAAGGTATAAATGCTTGGACGAACAGGGATAATTGGCATTCAACCGCTATGGGATTTAGAGTCGACTGGGGTTTATTTACAACCGACTCAAACAAAAACTTTTGGGGACAGGCATGGGAAGTCTTTTCCCGGTTTACATGGCAGGCTCCTCAAACATTAGCAGGATATATGTATTCCGGTTATAATGTATCCACATACAATGTTAAAAGTGTAAGCTACTATGGAGGGGCAACTGTTGTTGAGACTTATTCATCGGATTGGGGAGCTGTAACGCTCGGTTCGTTTATCAATGCCCAGCGGGGAACAACCGCCGA
>JAISFN010000152.1 GCA_031263585.1 Prevotellaceae bacterium
TAGGCGGCTGGCGAAAGACTACGAACGCACGATAGAATCTTCCGAAACGATGGTTTATCTCGCTTTTATCGCGCTGATGATTAAATTTTTATAATGAAAATTTTTAGACAAACTCTAAGAGTTTTCACAGCTAATAAGATTTTTTAGCTACAAAATTTAAGCAGGCTCTAATATTTTGAGTATAAAAAGTTACGTTGGGTTTGAAAAAATGTCGACAGCTAGCGCCCGGGCGCAATGTTCGCCATCCATTGCCGCAGATACAATACCTCCGGCATAGCCTGCCCCTTCACCACAAGGATATAGTCCTTTTATTTCGGGATGTTCCAGGGTATCCTTATCCCGCAGTATCCGCACAGGAGATGATGTACGGCTTTCAATTGCCAGCAACAAGGCATTATTGGTTAAATACCCGCTATATCGTTCACCAATTTGCTTAAATGCGTCCTGTAAACGGGTATGTATAAACTCGGGCAGCCACTCGTGTAATGGCGATGAAACAATTCCGGGAGCATACGAGCTTTGGGGGAGCGATTCGCTTTTTTTATTGTTAACAAAATCGTACATGCGTTGTGCCGGCGCTGTTTGTGATTTACCTCCATGCAGCCATGTTTGTTTTTCGATATCTTCCTGAAATTTTAGCATGGCTAATTCGTCATATCGGGCGTATTCTGGAAAATCTCCGGGATGCACTTCCACAACGACACCCGAATTCGACCAGCGTGTTCCGCGGTTAGAAGGAGACATACCGTTAACAATGGTTTGTTTTTCGCCGCTTGCAGCCGGTACGATAATTCCCCCGGGACACATGCAGAACGAGTAAATGCCCCGGCCTCCTGATTGTATTACAAAACTATATTCGGCCGCCGACAAGTATTTGCCCCGTCCTTCCCTGCTGTGGTATTGGATCTGATCGATTAAATGTGCAGGATGTTCAACACGCACACCCACAGCTAGTCCTTTTGCCTCTATTTTAATTTGGCGCTTGTGTAGCATGTAGTATACATCGCGTGCCGAGTGCCCCGTAGCTAATATAACCTTGCCCCGTAAGCATTTCCCCGTATTGGTTTCGATACCTTTTACCTCGCCATTTTCAACAAGCAGGTTATCCATGCGGGTTTCGAAATGCACTTTGCCGCCTGATTTTTCAATTTGCTTGCGCATGTTCTCAATAATGGCGGGCAACTTATCGGTACCGATGTGGGGGTGAGCATCAATAAGAATATCGGTTGACGCTCCGAACTGACAAAATAGATGGAGTATTTTTTCAACATCGCCCCGTTTTTTGCTCCGGGTATATAATTTACCATCGGAGTATGTACCTGCACCGCCTTCGCCAAAACAATAGTTCGATTCGGGATTAACAACTCCGCTTGTTGTTATCAGGGCAGTATCGTGTTTACGATCGCGCACGTTTTTACCCCGCTCAACCACAACAGGGCGTATGCCCTGTTCTATGAGTTGTAAAGCGGCAAACAAACCGGCAGGGCCGCAACCCACTACTATGGCCTGGGGACATCCGGATACATCGGGGTAATGTATGGGACAGAATTGAATTTCGGCTTCGTTTTCTCCGATATATACACGGATTTTTAAGTTGACAAGGATATTGCGTTGCCGGGCGTCAATTGAGCGGCGAAGAATACGGATGGCGGTTATTTCGTTTACCGAAATGCCTAATGATACGGCCGAAATTTCTTTTATACTGCCTACTGACGAAGCCTGTTTCGGGCTTATTTTGATATCAATATCCTTTTGCACTGTTTTTAATAATATGTTGCAAATTTAGTAATTGAAAATGGAAAATGCTACCATGTATCACTTATCACAATACACAAGTTTTTTAATTTGATAATTAGTAAATTTGAAAATAATTCTCACATTCTCTAATTTCCTCATTAGCTAATTTACGTTTCGCAGTGCGTTGTACGCATATCGCGCTTCACGCTTTACCATTAACCTATCAACGAATTAACGATATAGCTAAAATCGGATCAATGTAAATATTTGGTGAAGTGATTGTTGATTTTAAGTGATTGATTTAATACTTGTCTATCCGTGTAAATTTTTAACCACAAGGTTCACAACGATTTCACAAGGAACACAAAGATTGTGGACTTTGTGTAAAGACTTTATGAACCTTGTGGTTAAATAATGATACTCTTGTTCTGTTCTCATTTCCACCTGCTTTTACATTGATGTCTAAAATCATTATATTTGTAAATTTATCATAGTATATATGACACAAATATTTGACAGGACATTACTGGATAAGCTTAACGCATTACTTAAATCGATAAAAAAGGCAGTTGTAATCACCCATGTTAACCCCGACGGTGATGCTATTGGGTCGAGTTTGGGATGGGCGTATTATTTGTGCAAAAACAATATCGAAACTACTGTAATTACACCGAACCGTTTTCCCGAATTTTTGAAATGGATGGAAGGGAGCAACGATATTAAAGTTTATTATGATGGGCGAAAACAGGTTGAACAAATAATATCGGAGGCCGATGCGATATTCTGCCTCGACTTCAATACACTCAACCGTATTGATGATTTGGGCAAATACATCGAAAGTATGAACAAACCTATGATATTGATTGACCATCATTTGGAACCCGCCAGCTATTTTTACCTGTCGTTTTCGTACATACCTGCCAGTAGTACCGCCGAATTGGTATACCGTATCATCATGGAGTTAAGTGGGACGAAAAATATCGACACTTCTGCGGCCGAAGCTATTTATGCAGGGATTGTAACGGATACTGGAATGTTTTCCCACTCGTGCGCTAACCCCGAATTGTTTATTATTGTGGCAAATTTGATGGAATGCAACATTGACAAGGATAAAATACATACGCTTATTTACGACAATTTTACGGTCGACCGTATGATGTTGTTAGGCTATAGCCTTAATGAGCGTATGGTGGTATTGCCTGAATACCGGACGGCATATATATACCTTACCTGTGTCGAATTGGATAAATACAAATTCCAGCCCGGCGATACTGAAGGGTTTGTGAATTACCCGTTATCGATTAAAAACATTGTTTTATCCGCATTTTTTGTCGAGGGAGTCAATCACATTAAAATATCGTTCCGTTCGCGTGGAGAGTTTTCGGTAAATAAGCTTGCCCGCGAACATTTTAACGGGGGAGGACACAAAAATGCATCCGGAGGGCGTACGTTACTTACATTAAATGAAACTGTTAAATTATTCGAGACCGTATTAGAAAACTACAAAGATGAGTTACTTGAAAATTAATGTATTTTTGTTGCTTGTTGTATGTACATTTATAGCGTGCGGAGGAAATACCGGACAAAAACAGCAGGGTAATAGTACTTCAAACCTATATAATGATAAAACACGGTTGGAGAATATAAACCGGTATTTAACCGAAAAAGATAAAGATATTATTGAGAGTTATATACGTCGCCAAGGATGGAAAATGCAATTTTCGCCCGATGGGTATTTTTACGAAATATATAATACAGGCAATAATCCTAAAGCATCTGAAGGTAATGAAGTTGAATGCGAAATTACCATAAGTTTACTAAATGGTACGGTTTGTCATAAATCAACGGAGCCTAAAAACTTTTTAGTGGGGCGCAGCGAGGAAATAAGCGGCATGCACTTGGCGATAACCCATTTGGGTAAAGGCGGGAAAGCCAAATTTATATTTCCACCGCAATTGGCGCATGGTTTACAGGGCGATATGAATAAAATCCCTCCACGGTCAGTTGTTGTTTATGATGTTGAAGTAACTGATATAAAATGAGAAATATAATTTATAGTGCTATATTCAGTTTATTGTCCGTTGTTATTTTTTTGTCGTGCGGAGGCACTCACGACGAAAAAATATTGAACGAAGATAAAATGATCGACCAATTGCTAACATACATGCAAGGCACTACTTTTGAACCTAAGATAATTGATAGCGTAAAAATAATCGATGGAGTAAGCCGTGCTCTTTATATCAAAGGTGACGAAGCCTGCCCAGTAAGCAAGGGAGACTCGGTATACTTTTACTTTACGGCCTATGTAATAATCGGAAATTCATCTTTTTATATTTACGACACAAATAATAAAGAGGATGCCAAAGTTGCCGGATTGGATACAATTTCGCGTAATTTTACCCCCAAAGGCATAATAGCCGGAAGCGGGCAGGTAATCAGCGGTCTCGACAAAGGCTTATTGATGTGCTACCTTGGTGAGCAGAGTTTTTTGATATTTAACTCAGATTTGGGTTACGGTTCAAATTCACTTGGTATTGTTCCTCCCTATTCTCCTCTTATGTTTCAGGTGCAGATTGTCGGGATAAAAAAGAATTAGTAGTATAATGGAGACATGGCATGATTGCCGAAACTTGGTATAAGTAGTCGAAAGAATTTATTATTAGATGGCTCAATGTAAAAAGCTGGTGAAGATAAAAACAGAGTCATTACTTAACAGCTGAGAGTACAAGGTTTTTACACAAAGCTCCCAATTCTTGTGTTCCTTGTGAAATCGTTGTGGACCTTGTATTTAAAAATTTACACAAATAGAAAAGTATAGAATCAATCACTCTGAAAATAGCAATCACTTAGTCAGATATTTACATTTATTTTACGATGTTTTTAAAATCAACAATCAAGTTTACGAATTTGGCGATGCTAATAATTTGTTTTGATTACTTAAATGTTATATCGAACACAGATTTAAAGAACAAGGATTTTATTAATTTGAAAATATGATAATATGATAATGCTTAGCAATTAATTGTAAGATATAAAACGTTAATTAGCCGATTTACATAAAGTATAATTTTGTTTTTCCTTTTTGGAGAATGGTTTGCAAACCTGTCAAATGACAGTTGGGATGGGAATTAGTGTGAAAAACGAAGATAAAAAAGTGTAGCTTTTTCCAACATCTTACCCGTGGTTGACATTCGGATATGATAGAGAAATGGATAATCGGAATTTCAGCTCATTTTCTACAGTCGCAAATCACAAAAATGGAAACGGCCTCTACAATTCTTAACTCCGGAATTTCCCAGTTTACCTGTGCCTATAGGTTTCCGTTTAATTTAAAAAAGAAATCGACTTAAATAATTTATGATTTTATATTTATAAAATATTGATAACATGATAAATACTACAAATATTTATTGAATTTCATATAAGTAGTCGCATATAAACTACTTAAGTATAAGATCATTAATAATATCCTGCCCTACACGGCGGTTTATTTCTTTTACAATCTCGGTACGCATCATAAACAGTTCGTGGCGGATAACCGATGAGCTCAGATAAACATAAAGCTTCCCATCTTTAATATACTTCAGTCGGGTGGCTTTTGCTACCATGTTTCCCATCACCTCGTCCCACAGGTTAAGCGTGCGGTTTTCGAGTAAACCCTTTTCAAGTTTAAACTCCTTGATAAATAATTGCAATAATGCATTTATCTGCATGGTTTTACTGCGTCGCATGCGATGAGTTTAAAGCGGTAATTTCTCCGTTTTTTACGGTAAATAAATAATAATCGCCGACAATCCGTTCAAGAAGATGGTCTAAACGTTGTTTGTTACTGTCGGTTAAAAAAATCTGGCCGAACCCGTTACCAACCACTAATTTAATCAACATTTCGACACGGCCGGGGTCGAGTTTGTCAAAAATGTCGTCGAGCAACAAAATAGGTGCAATACCCATATTTTGTTTAATAATGTGGAACTGAGCTATTTTTAAAGCTACAAGGTACGTTTTTTGCTGCCCTTGCGAGCCAGTTTTACGAATTGGGCGCCCATCGAGTTGCATGTCCAAATCGTCGCGGTGGATACCTACCGAGGTATATTGTAAAAGCCTGTCCTTATCGTAATTATGCTCTAATAGCATTTTCAGGTCGCCATATTCCATGTCCGATTTGTAAGCAAGCAATACTTTTTCCTTACTTCTCGACACAGCGTCGTAAATTTGCTGAAATACCGGAGTCAGATGTTCAACCAGTTCCGCCCGTTTGTTATAGATTATGCGCCCATATTCGGCCAGTTGCATATTTAGTACGCTTATCAATTCATAATCGGCATCCTTGTTTTTCAGCAGTTTATTACGTTGCTGCAAAGCGTGGTTGTATCGCATTAACGAATCGAGGTACTCCTTGTCGATTTGCGATATAACCGTATTGATGTATTTGCGGCGCTCCTCGCCCCTGTCGTTAATTAACGAGGTATCCGACGGCGTTATCATAACCAAGGGAATAAACCCGATATGCTCCGACAACCGATTATACTCCTTGCCGTTCCGTTTAAATGATTTTCCGCCGGTGCGCTTCATTCCGCAGGATATTTGCTCGTCGACATCGTTACGGTTATAATCGCCTTTCAGCAAAAAAAACGGTTCGGTGTTACGGATATTCTGGATATCGCTTGTTAAGAAGTAGCTTTTGCACATCGACAGGTAATAAATAGTATCGAGCAAATTTGTTTTACCTTCGCCGTTATCGCCCACAAAGCAGTTAAGCACAGGCGAGAAATAGGCATCCACCTGTGTAAGATTTTTAAAATTAGTTACCGATATATGTTTGAGATACATGATTTACAAATCAGGCATTATCATAAGCCTGCAAAGCTGTGGGCAGGCAGGAGGCAACACCTTTTACGCCGCAAACCGATAATGTGAGCAGAATGGTATCCTTAACCTCGTCGCGTGTTGCACCCTCTGCCTTAGCCATTATCACATGGTAATAAACCGCCGTCATGTCTCCTGTGGCAGCTTTCATTCCTATGTATATCAGTTGCTTTATTTTGGCATCCAAGCCTTTGCTATTGCGTAATGCATCGATAAAACTGTCGAATGCTGCTGCTATTTCAGGAGCTTCCTGCTTAAATATTTCCAAAGGATTCTTTTTGTTTTCCATCAATTCCGGTATTTTTCCACAAAAGTACAATTTTCCGCGATTATTTATTCCGATTTTTAGTTGGGTATATAATGTGTATAGTGAGATATACGATATTTACAATCGCTGTACGATTAACAAATTAACAAATCAATTACTACGTTCTTATCTCAAAAATAATTTTGACACCTAATACGATTATTATATCGGCATAAAATATTGATAAATGTTAATTTTTCGAAAGTTCTTTTACATAGTTTAAATATTCTAAGTCTTTCGTAACGGTTTTAATAATTAGCGCTAATACAACATGCCGTTTATCTATCTATTTACCAGTATCATGCAATGTGAATATAATCCAGCATCTGTTTTATGAAAAATATATTTCTCTAATTTATTCTTATATACATACTTGTATTTACAGCAGTTTTGATGTTCTACATTTTGGAATTAGTCTCCTGACATTTTTTTTCACTAAATTTACGCCTTTGTACACGTAATGTATCTATATGAAAACTCAATCTTGCTCTATTAAAGCAATATTAATTGTATTATTCTCATTTGCTTGTTTTAATACAGCACATGCACAATGTACATTCGATTTGGACGCAACTGTTATTCAGCATTCTATTTGTACCTCGAACGGAATTATCGAAGTAACGCTAAGCGGATCGGAAATAGATGTGTCGAATGTACTGATTACCCTTACGGGTGGTACGATTAACGAATTATCTTCGACCAACGGACATCGGTTTATAAGCTTGCCTGCAGGGGAATATACAGTTACCGCAACAACAGTGTGTAAAGGTACCAACAAGGAAGTATCGAAAACGGCAAAACTAACGGTTGATATGGAATATGACGCCCTAAACGCGGCAATCCAACCGGATAAACGCCCCTCTTTGTTCTGTTTAAACACAGGTATGATTTCGATAGAAATATGGGATGGTAGAGCGCCTTATAAAGTAAAAATGACTAAAAAGCCGGATGAATACATTGGACCCGATGAGTTTTTTATTGGGTATGCCGGAACAATGAATATATCCGACTTAACACCGGGAGAGTACTCATTTACAGTTTTCGACGACTGCTCGTTTAGTGTGCCTTTGTCGATAAGCGTAAGCAGGACTCCTACAGATTTCCCGACAGATATATTTGAGGAATATGCTGAGGCCAAATACAATAATTGTATGCAAGCTCGTGTTTATGCTAATTTTATGCCGGATAACAGCGAATTAGCGTATTATTGGAATTATTACAAAAGTATATATTATGAATTGGCTTTTTCGGTTGATGATGAAAAAAATTGGATAACACCATCATCCGACTATGGAGGCTATTGGCAAGATTTCGATTTGCCCGATTCATACCGGAAAATGTATAGCGAAGGGAAGACGACAATAGATGTATATATCCGCTTGAAAGATACGGATTGCGAAATGCTTATTGATAAAATCAAACTGTCGGAGCCTCCGCAAAATACGATATGGTCGAGTTTCACGAAAGATTGTAAAGGGTACAAATGGAAATTCGGGCTGAATAACGATCAAGCTATGTGTGCCCCTTATAAATGGGAATTGTATGACGAAAGCAATAAGCTTGTAAAGGTTGTAGAAAATCTTGATTACGTGTGGGATGAAAGTGTCGAAGGGCTTGAGTTCGGTAAAAAGTATACATTAATTATAATGGATGCCGAAGAGTATAAGGTAATTGAAACGGCAAGCGAGCAAGCTACCGTACCTCAATTGGTTAGCCACTGGCCTTCATGGGGTTGTGATACTTATCGCTATTACTATTATGTTTATGATATTTGCGTACCTTACAAATGGGAGGTATATGACGATGAGGAAAATTTAGTAAACAGTAAAGATGACATAAGCGATTTTGAAGGCTGGGTAACCGGATTGGAATACGAAAAAGACTACGTAATTAAAATTATCGACCAGCTCGGGCAGTTTGTACAAATTGATACACGGCAAGATGATCCACCCCGGGGTCTTGAGTATTATGTAATTGAATATAGATGCGATAACTTTGATATTTTTTTGACGCCATACTTAGCCTGTACAGCCCACGATTGGAAATTATTCGACTCGGATAACGACGATATCACAGTATCCGACCCCGATATAAAGTGGACAACCCGGGACGACGGCGTGGAGTTAACCGGATTAAAATATGGCAAAACCTATACGGTTTCGGCTTTCGACGGGGTAACAACTGTGAGTGTTGTGATAGGAGCTCATACAGAATATCTACCATATGTATATACATATACATACGGAGATTTACAATGTTACGATTATGAATATGAGTTCCTCACCATTGATGTAAACTGTTACCCGTATAAATGGGAAATAGTTGATGATGGCGGAGTTATAGTTGCCGAGAAATCCGGAATTACTAAAGAGGAGCACCAAGAATGTTCAGGATATTATAAAACAAGGTTGGAATATAATAAGGAATATACTGTAAAAGTAACCGATAGCAAAGGATACGAAATCTCTACAACATATAAGCTTGATAATGAAACATATATCCGTTATTTCAATATATATTCCGAAATATCCCCTTGTGTTTCCAACGAATACCAAAGCAGGCTTTATTTATACGATAGTTGGTATGGGAGGCTTGATACCGATACGCGTATACATTTTGTCGAAGGCCCTCAGGAACCCATACACACCGATGTAACATTAGATAAAGAAATTTACACATTCTCTCCGTTTATTGAGGATTATGAAAATGACAGGTATACAACTATTGCAGAGGGTGATTATACTTTCGAAATTACCGATAAATGCGGAAATGTATCAACTCATAAAGCAACGTTGAAAAGAACGGCCGAGGTTAAAAACATTTCTTATACATTAGACGAGGAAACAGATATTTGCGAGGGTGTTACCCGGGTTTACCCAAAAGGCAACGTGCATGTCGATGGGAATCGTGCCGAATATACCTGGTTCAGAATGGCCGAAACACCCGATGACAACGGATTGTGGGAGGAGATTTCGGTTGACCGAGATCCCGGCAGTTATTTTACTATATCAAAAACAGGCCGGTATGTTATAGAGATATATGAAGGGTCGTATTGGGGACCTTATAACTGTGCTTATAGTACCATTGTAATCGATCATACCCGGAAAAGCTTTTCGCTTGACGGGCGGTCATCATACATATGCGAAATGGGTGGCGAAGGCAACATACGTGTACAGGCCAAAAACGGCCGTGCGCCCTATACCTATGAATTGCTGACAACCGATGAACAGCCTGTTCCAGATGTTCCCTCGAACAATACCGGCGTGTTTAGTTACGGCGCTTTAGGCGAATGTTATAAAGTGCGCATTACCGACGGCTGCGGTAAAAGCTTTATTATCGACGTACAAATTACGACATTAGATCAGATGACTTTGGTAGGCGGAGCTAAAGAATTGTGTGCCGGAGACGAGATTAATTTAACATGCCTCGTGATAGGGGCTACCAGCTACCAATGGATTACGCCGACAGGCGAATATAACATGCAAAACCTGGTTATACCCGGCGCAAGCGATGCAAACAATGGCGAGTATGTCATTAAAGTTAAGCCGGCAGGTTGTGATGAATTTATTGAAGATAAGGCAACTATAAATGTATATACCACTCCTTTTCCATCAATAGGCAATGAAGTGGATTATTGCGAATCGGAGTCAGCATCACAACTTTATGTCGAGCCATTGCCCGATCACATTATTAATTGGTATGATATAAATGATAACTTATTGCCGGAAGCGCCTATACCCAATACCAATAATACCGGGTCGACAAAATATTACGTTGAGCAGGTACAAACTTTATTGGGTTGCGCAAGCGAAAAAATAGAAGTACTGGTAAATGTTAGTGGAATGCCTTTGAAAAACGCCAATGCTACAGGCTGGAGCTGCGAGGGTGGCCTCCCGAACCTGACAATAACCGATGCTATTGCCGGTTATGTATACACTATTTATCCTGACGATACCGAAACCGATGCCATTATAACGTTTGACGGCACCGGCGAAACTATGAACATAAGCATGCCGAAAGCAATAAGCGAAGAGACTGTTTTTTACTTGCATACGGCCACTAAGGCAGGCTGTGCTCTAACTCAGGCAATTACAAAATTTACGGTAACAGTTGACGGGATAAGCATTGAACCGGATGCATTGCCCATTTATATACACAATGAGCCTTACTCGGTACAACTGACGACAAATGCTGCGCCTGTTTTTGCAATATCCGAAGGTAAGTTAGTAACCGGGCTGACAATGTCTTCCGACGGTTTGATAAGTGGCGTTGTTCCGGAATCGGCTGGTTATGTGAGCGAAATATTTAAGGTTAAAGTAATGAATAACAACGGATGTAGCAAGGAAAAAGCGTATTTCTTGCGTAGCTGCGAACCTGCCCCCGATGTCTCGTTTGATGAAATTATGTATTGTGAAGGAGCCGAAGCTGTTCCTTTGGAAGCGTCATCTTCCGGCGGATTACCTTTACAATGGTATGACGAAAATTTGAGTAAATTGAATGAAGCTCCTACGCCCAACACGGGCAAGACAGGGAAACAGTTATATTATGTAGCCTTGGTAAATGAAGAACTAGGATGCGAAGGGGCAAAAGCTGAGATAACCGTAACCGTGCATCCGCTGCCCCAACTCACATTTACGGCAACAGCCGATGATATCTGCTACCAAAGTGCACCCTCTATTTTTATGGAAGATTTGGATGATACGTTCAGCTACGATATTTATGCCAATAAATCGTTGTCGGAAAAATTAGCCAATGTTACGGGTAAAGCATTGGCCTCGGTAAATTTAGAGGATATTCTAGAGGATAAAACTTTCTATTATATTACCGTTACCGATGATAAAGGCTGTGTATCATTAAATTCTTTGGAAGTAGAGGTAGGTGTGATAAAGCTTGAAATAAACCCCAGCAAATTGCCAGCTTATCGTAAAACAGTGGATTACGACCAACAATTGGAGTCGAACGCCGAGTCTCCGGTATTTTCGGTAATTGACGGTAATCTTCCTGTTGGATTATTATTGAGCAGTTCGGGGCGAATATATGGTAAAGTACCTGCCGAAGAACGAAATTTAAATACTATATTTACAGTTCAGGTTGAAGATGCAAATGGGTGTAATACAATACGTGAATATGTATTAAGCAGCGAGCTTTTTGTACCTAAGGTATTTACGCCAAACGGTGACGGGATAAACGATATGTTCATGCCGAGCTATAAATTAATTATCTTCGACCGCTTGGGCATAACTATTTTTGAAGGGGATGATGGTTGGGATGGTTCCTATAAAAATAAACCTGCGCCACCCGATATTTATTTCTATAAATTATTTTATGAAAACGAGGCGGGTGAAACTAAAGTGAAAACAGGTTACATTGGATTAGAACGGTAATGGATATGAAAGTACAAGCATTAGTTTATAAATTCGGAGTTTTATTGATAAGTGTAACATTATTGGCGCATACATTAAAAGCCCAAAGTGATTACGACCTTACTCAACGTTGGATGAATGAGTCAATGTACAATCCTGCCGCTGTGGGCAATAGCTTTACTACGGGAGTTTTTCTACATGGCAGGGTGCAATGGCTTGGCCTCGACGGGGCGCCGTTAACCCAGACAGTTACTTTCGATACATATGCCGATAACATCAGTTCGGCATTTGGGGTTGTTTTTTCGAGGGACGAAATTGGCTATTTAACCTCGTATACGGCAAAATTATCGTATGCATACTACATACCCTTAACCACAAAATCAACGGTTTCTTTGGGCCTTTCTGCCGGATTGTTTAACCGTAACCGCAAACTCGAAGAGGGCATGTCGGAGCAGAGCAACGACCCTGTACTGGCTTATAAAAGAGTCAGTAATTATGCTCCGGAATTTGATTTCGGTATCGAATATAAAGGCCCTTTTAAACTGGGAGCTTCCGTGAGGCATTTAGGCATTTATGGCGACTCAAAGTTACCTAGCCCCTCGTTAAATATCTGGACATATCTTTCGTCGCGTTTTAATATAACACAAACGATAAGTATCGAGCCGTGTGTTTCGTATATGTACCGTAATAAAATCGGTCGTGGCGAGGGAGGATCCTTGTTCTACTTTATGAAAACAGAAAACCGTAATACATACAACGACAGGTTTTGGCTGGGCGGGATGTACCGTTTTCACGGGCAATTTGCAATATTGGCGGGTGTAAACATTACTTCCAAAATGCGATTAGGATACTCATTTGATTATGGAACTGGAGATTTATCTACGATATCCAGATCTGGAACGCACGAAATATTTCTTTCGTGGCAGTTTAACCGCATCTTTTATAAGGAAGAAACTTGTCCTGCTTACAAAAGCTATGAAAGACGCCGAAAATAAAAGGGCGACTCGTACGCAAGTGTGTTTCAACCGTATTCCATATTATGTTTAGGTATGAAAATGCAACCCGATTGATAATAATCCCGCTTTCTTTTACAGCAATTTCGGCTTTGTCTATTTAGCATACTTTGGAGAACACCACCATTTATTCTATCGTTCCAATAAACGTAATTTTTGCTCCGTCTATTGAATCTTTTGTTCCGGAGTGTTCATGTAGCGGGAACCTCTTTCGGTAAACGAATCAAAGTTGCCGTATTTTCTGCGCCATGCCGTTATAGTTCAATTATCTTGAATGCCTTATTTACGCATTCCTCCCTCTTTTATTTATAATTCCTTGCTCTACTCATTTTATATTGATAAGCTAAAGAACATACTGTAAGCCTTTTAACTACGTTTACTGTACTGATAATCTCCATTTTCTTTATTGTTACTTTTTTGTGCACCGTTATATTGGGGCGAGGCAACATAGTATAAAAAAGAAGGCATCTCGCTTTTGAGATGCCTTCTTTGGTTTTTTATTATAACAAAGCATTACCTGTTAAAAGAAATAACCTACCGAAAATTGGAATGTAATAAAATTTGCGGTAACACCCTCCATCCCTGTAATGCTTGTAATACCATACTGAGAAGTAAGACCGAACACAAATTTGCTAACTTCAAGTCCTATGCCAGCGCCAATTCCGAAATCAAATCTCTTCCAATCTAGACTTTTTGCTTCATCTCCATATATATCAAAGTTTCCATGAGAATTTTTAAGCTTGCCGGAAACTGCATAGCCGAAATAAGGCCCTCCCATAACAAAAAACTTAATTTGCTCAGGACCAAACTTATATTTAAAGTTAACAGGCGCTTGTATAAAATTCATTTTTACATTTGCAGTAGATCCTTGGCTTTTCATGTCTGTCCCGTTATGCATAAATAAAAGTTCAGGCTGGATAGCAAAATGATTGGCAAATGGGAACTCTGCCATAAAGCCTGCATGAAAACCGAAACGTGCGCCGTGTGATCCACTGGCGCCATTGTCATCCGATTCGAAAAGGTTAGAAATGTTACCTCCAGCCTTAATACCAAAGCGGGGTTGAGCATTAACAGCTATTACCAGTACCACTGCAATAGCAAGTAAAATAAGTTTTTTCATAAATTTTTATGTAATAATTAGTTTGGCCTACTCATAAAGCTTTTCGGCATTCGCTTGTGTATTGTTTGTTAGTTGTAGTATGTTCAATCAACTCTATAAATTAGAGTTAATGTAAACTCATAATGTCAAAGAACATTTTTCATTTCGGAATAAAATGTTTTATTGCATTTTCACAGCGAGCACATGGTTTTCACATGAGTTTTATCTTTATTTTTTGTAAATTCCATGCGTTCGCCGTATTACAGTTAATCTTAGAATGTTTCTTTATAATGTCCCGAGAATGTTTTACCGTCGGGCGTTGTTACATTGAAACTGAATTCGATAGTATCGCCATTGTTTGACATCGTAGCCGAACCCGACTTCAAACTGCCTGTACTTTCCGACTTGTCATCACCTATTTGGTAAAAGAAGGCATCCATAGTGCCTGCCGCATGCGAAGTACTGTAGCTGTACGTTTTGGAACCTTCGGGGAATGTAGAATTACTGAATAAAACATCAACTTCTACAAAATTGCTTTCTCCGAGCATGAATCGCATTCCATAACTGTACGTGCCATTTTCGTAAAAATCTTTATAATCAGCGTATCCTGCATCAGTAATGGCATAATCTTTACCATTGTAGTTAACATAATTTTTAGATTTATCAACTCCTTCAGTGTCGTCTTCGTTATCTTTGCTGCACGCTGTGCAGACTAGCGCAGCCACTGCTGCAATCATTAAATAATTTAATACTTTTTTCATTTTGTGCATTTTTCATTTTGTTATTACTTTATTTATTTTCGCCCTTTCGGGCTTTATTTTTTTGTTTTTTTCTCTGTCAATTCTTAGAGTTTTTGTTATACGGAATTACGCCAAACTCCCACAAAGGCTGGCAAAGGTTTTTTATTTACTGTTTCTTATTGCTCTGTGTTTCATAGTCAATTATTATAATTCGAGTTAATGTAAATTAGAATTGCTATATACCGCGTATACTCGTATCTTTGTCTGATGCAATATAAAGCCATATAAATGATTCCAATAAACAAGCATCTCCTTTATATAATATAAAGGAAATTTTATATTATCCGTGCGGGAAATTAGAATTGGCGGTACGTCTCTCTCTTCTCTCTCTGCAATTCTTATGCCAAAGCTATTGATTAACAATAACAGGCTTAGCGGAGAAAGTATGGGAACGCTATAATGCATATAGTTTTAAAAAGGTGTTTTGCGGCTTATCGTATGCAATGTTACAAACTTTTTTTTAAATAACAAATATTTTTTATTAAAAAAATACATCAATATTACATATTGATGTATTTCAGAATATTATATTGTTAACAATATAATTAACACATTAGAGTTTATATTCAACAAGATTTTAGATTGATGATTATGAGTAAATTAAAATTAGCGTTTTTAAAATTGACGGGGAGCTTCGGCGGGGAAGATCGTGGTATTTTCTTGAACCGTGGTGTCAGATAATACTATCTTCGGCTGTTTGCCAACTTTCGCACAATGAAGTTTTACACTGTAAGTAAATATTTTCCCCAATACCGTCTTCGCCTACACGCCGACGAAAATGTGCAATATCACTCGGTCAAACGGGAATCTATATTTGGAAAATACCCTATCGCAAAATACTAAAATTAAACACCGCGTATCCGATATTCGCCGATCCGCTCATCCACAATATCATACAATTACTTTAGTATCAAACAACATAGCATTAAACGTAGCGGGACGCTCAGAGCACCGCTTTTTGAATAATATACCTTAAATCCGTTCTCAAAATATTGCCAATTTTCACAATGTCGGCATACACTTCTTGTGTCAATGATGTATTAAGCAACTTTTCCGCTACTTCCATGTGAATTTGTAAATCCTTCTCATTTTTTGCAATATCAACATATATTTCTCGTGTCGATGATGGTATCATCTAATTTTTCTGTTACTCTCATGCAAACATCACCATATGGCCTATAATATCTTTTTTGTTTAGCCAAATACTCAAACATCGTTTTATCAGTCAATTTACTCAACGCAATAAAACGGACATTAATATCTAAACTATCCTCTATTATGTCTAATAATTGGGATTGATCATTTAGTTTTTTTATAGCAGCCAAACAAAATTCGCTATCGACAGCGTTTTTTGCTATTTCATAAAATGCACCTTGACTCATCAGATCATCTACAACGGCTTTGCGTTCTCCATAAACACGGTTCATATACCCACTTGACTTTCTACATAGCGTCTAACAAGTTCGGTTTGGTCTGTCAACTTTTCTATAGCTTTCAATATATCCCACTAATTTTCAGCTTCAGTTGCAATAAACCGTAAAGTTCTCTGCCTAACATCTTCAAACTTTGTTATATCGGCAATCTTTTGCAGTTTGACAATGTTAGTGGTTCCATTGGTTTTCCTTTACAGATTGATAATACTGATGTTTTTTTCCGCCGCTACTATTCGTTTAGCAGGGTTTTTACTTTTCCACGCGTCCCATATCTTTTTCTTATTTATGTCCTTTGCAGAACGGTTTATATTTCATTTTACATCAATTCTCTGCTTCCATTATCCAACGCGCTGCTGCACGCTGGCATTTTTATATTTACAAAGCTTTTTTGACAATTTCAAGGATTTGTTTTACATATTCTTTCGCACTGTAATCATCGTCAAGTATATAATCTCCAGTACCAAGATAACTTTCATCTCCAGTTGATTTAAAAGTTTTGTTGAATATTGTTTTTCCCGTAACTGCGTTTACCACTTTTACGTTGGTCCGCACCAAATATACATATCCAAACCAGTAGCCATTTGGCTGTTGATAAGAATACGTTTCGTAAATTATAATTTGCGCTTCATTGAGTTTATTTGCTGGTTGGAGTATTCCTGCTTCATAAAGGGATATGTCTTTTTTAAAAACAGTTCTAGTGAAATAATCAGAAGTATCGGCGCGTGTTTTATATAGTTTGTGCGTTGTATTATCAAATACAAGCAAATATTTTCCTTTTTTCGGGTTAGATGGTTTAAAATTTGCAAAGAGGTTTTCAGCAATACTTAAAGGAAATGCTTCCCGTATTGTTAGTTGTTCGGTAATTGCCTTTTTAAATTTTTTCGACGATTGTATTACTGCTCGAACAATTGCTTCTTTTGGTCTTATCCAACTATTTCTATATCCTCCGTAATTTATTTTTTCAAAAATTTCAGGCGCTTCTTCATAAAGTATAAGGAAAGAGAAGTAGTAATCCAATTCTTGCTCATAATCTTTGCCTATTATTTCTTGGTGAAAAAAATTCAAAAATTCAATGGCTTCGGTATTTTTTTCCGATATAGCATCTGTCATTATCGCAATCCACAAAATCAACTCAAAACTTCTCCAGCCTAGATAAGGATAAGAAGAAATAAATTTCTTGGCTGTCCCATAAAACCCATTTTCAACGATAAATTCGGCAACACGAATTTGTCGTTGTTCTCGTTGCTCTTGAATACCATTGCCTAACCCAAAATCATGTTTTAGCAAAATATCGAATAATTGACTGTTAATATCCTCTTTTGAGCCTATATGTATTTTTTCCCATCCATTTTCCTGTAAAAATGTGTTTACTTTTTTTGTTGTCTTGACATCTCCGCATCCAGCCAAAGTGAATATTGCCATGACGGTAAAACAGAGAAATACTTTTTTATAACTGTGTAATTTCATTTTTTTACTTGTTTTTATACCCTTCTTGGAGCGGTTTATACTAATTTTTATTAACTAACTTTCATCTTTTACGATTTTGATCACTGCACTGTCGCCCGCTTGCGCACAACTCACATATTGTCGCATAAATTATCCAAAATGTGTAAATATAAAAGAAGAGCCCAAGCCAAAAGATTTTCTTTTCGCAATAAAGATAATAAATATCTGTAAAACAGGCAAGATTACATCTTAAAGCCTTGCCTTTATTTATTTTATAAATCGGTTTAATATCCCAACCCTTGGGATCGGAAATTAGAAGTTCTTTGTGATACCTCGGAGTTTGCCCCATGACAGTTCATTACGAAACCTTTACAAGCAACAAGTAATGAGTATTTTATCGAAACAATTTATTATTCCAAATAAAGGAAACTCGTTTCTCTCAGAAATTCAAACATCCTTTTGTTTTAACCGGCGGCTTTAACAAGTGGATACCCCGCCTGCGTAGTCCGGGCTCTTCCTTTTTTTCGCGTATAAAAAATTGGAAGAGGGACTTTAAATCAGGGCTCGACTGGTTGGCATTCCCTACGGAGTAGGAAACCAGCCCTTGAAAAACCGAATAACGTCAGCCGGTATTGAGCTTTTGGTATTTTTGGGTCATACCAACCGAGCTATGCGAGCTCACCGAAGGTAAAAGTACAGAAGAAAAGAAAAAACTAAATGATAATTGGCTGCTATAAAAATATTACCAATGAAAATTTAAACAGCTTCTGAGTTATTATCTCTTTTTTTATATATTTGCATAATAAGAAGGGATTGCTCGCATGTTATTTAGTTACTCGGCTAAAATACTTTTTCGCAATATTAAAAACAGAGACGCTTTCTGTTCGTAGTTCCTTTGCCTGCCTGTAATGTATAACTTCAATATATAGCATTAATTTGTTAATTCCTTCATTAACACATTAGTACATTAAATTTAGTTAAAATATAATCACTAAAAATAAATAATTATGGAAATTCCTTACGCAGAATCGTTTCGGATTAAAATGGTGGAGCCTATCCGCCGCAGTACGCGCGAAGAACGCGAATGCTGGATTAAAGACGCCAAGTATAATTTATTCGCTTTACGGAGCGACCATGTTTTTATCGACCTGTTAACCGACTCGGGTACAGGCGCTATGAGCGACAGGCAATGGTCGGCCATCATGCTTGGCGACGAGAGCTATGCCGGTTCAAGCTCATATTTCAACATGAAAAAGGCAATTAAGGATATTCTGGGTTTCGATTACTTTTTACCGACACATCAAGGCCGTGCTGCCGAAAATGTTTTGTTCTCGGTTTTAGTTAAGGAAGGCGATGTTGTCCCCGGAAATTCGCATTTCGATACTACAAAAGGGCATATCGAATTCCGCAAGGCTACGGCTATCGATTGTACAATTGACGAGGCCAACGACACCCAAAACGAACACCCGTTTAAAGGTAATATTGACCTTGGCAAGCTAGAGGAGGTTTTTAAAAAATACCCGAAAGAAAAAATACCTTTTGTTTGTGTAACCGTTACTTGCAACACATCGGGCGGACAGCCGGTATCTATGCAAAATATTAAGGATGTGCATGCGCTGGCTAAAAAATACGATATTCCGTTAATGTTCGACTCTGCACGTTTTGCCGAGAATGCCTATTTTATTAAAAAACGCGAGAAAGGCTACGAAAATAAAACCATTAAGGAAATAGTTCGAGAAATGTTTAAGCATGTCGATATGATGACGATGAGCTCGAAAAAAGATGCTATTGTTAACATTGGCGGTTTTACGGCTTTCCGTAGCGAAGAATTATTCCGCAAGGCAAGTACGTTCAACATTATGTTCGAAGGCTATATTACATACGGAGGTATGAGCGGCCGCGATATGAACGCTTTAGCAGTAGGCTTGGACGAAGGAACCGAATTCGATTATCTGGAAACCCGTATTAAGCAAGTTGAATATCTGGGCGCCGAGCTTGATAAATACGGTATTGCATACCAACGCCCTGTAGGTGGCCATGCAATTTTTGTGGATGCATTGAAAGTGTTGCCCAATGTTCCCCGCGAAGAATTCCCCGCTCAAACGCTGGGCGTTGAATTATACTTGGAAAGCGGCGTGCGCGGTGTTGAAATCGGGGCCATATTGGCCGACCGCGATCCGGTAACGCGCGAAAACCGTTATCCGAAACTGGAATTGCTGCGCTTAGCCATATCTCGCCGTACTTACACAAATAACCATATGGATGTTATTGCGGCATCGTTGAAAAATGTATTCGACCGGCGCGACAGCATTAAACGAGGCTTCAAAATTATCTACGAAGCTCCGATTATGCGCCATTTTACAGTGGAATTGGATAGAGCATAACCTCATCTCATAACAGCAAAAAAACCGGAATATTCCGGTTTTTTGTATTTTATCCAATATAACTAATCGGAAGAATTTATTGTTATACTTTAAAATAATAATAAAATGCGTTGTATCAATATATTATGAAATGTATGCCGTTAGCATGTCGTCATCTTGAATAAAGTGAAAGATCTATTTGCGAAATGTTTGGCTTCGCCGATTTTCAATTCGCTAAGCTCAATATGACAACTTGATAGCAGTTTAGTATAAATATAAAATCTTCAATACTTAAATCTGTATTATTGTTTTTTCAGGATGTAAAGGTCAGCCAATGGGCCGGTAATTACATTGCCGTCCTGGTCCAGTTGTTTTAGCATGTTTTCGCCGACAATGTATTGCGTTGGTCCGTCATCATCTCCTTGTAATATAATTGTGTTGCCATTTTTCCATTTGTATGTACCTTTTTCGGTATACACATATTCCTCTTTACTTAAGTATTTCATGACCATAATATAATCATTGTCATTCAATGTTAAAGTAGTTTCAATTCCTGAACAATCGGCGCAAGGCAAAACTCCTTTGTAAATTCCTTTATAATCCAATGAATTACGTGCATTGTGCATATTGCTTACAGCTTCTTTTTTGGTTTCGGTGGATGCTTCATCTTTAGTTTTGTTACTCGATTTGCAACCGGCAAGCATTAAACCGGCAACTAAAACAAACAAATAAATTTTTTTCATTTTATATATATTTAAAACATTAAATTATAAGCCAGTAAAACTTTAGCTTTTTTATACTGACTTAAGTCTACAAAATAACATTTGAACTTGTATTTTGTTTACTATTTTGCTGCAAAGTATAAAATTGAAATGCAATACAAAATTGTAATATGCCATCCTTAGCAAGGTAATAGTCTGAAAAATACATTATTTCACTCAGCATGATAGCGACAACTATGGTATTAATTATTATCAATACTTTTAGCGTCGGCAAATAGCCCTGTACGCGCACGATTGTGTACAAACACTGGTGTAGCTTGTTTGGGTAAAGGGGATGGAGCTATCAAAAAGATTGGCCAAACAGTCATTCAGTAATGCAGTAAATTCGTCGCTGTAAGGGAGAAAGTTGTCGACCATTTTTTTCGTTTTATCGTCAACTAAGCAAGCGTTAAAATCCGCATCGTACATATCGCGTACAAAATATAGGGCGGGCAAAACAGGCTCGTCAGGCTTATGGTTGCTTATATACATCAATGCATACAAAAACGTTTGAAAAGCCTCGCTGTTGCGTTTATCGGGGTCGGTTGAAAATAATGACTCCACGCCGTTAAAATTCACCCGTTTTTTCTTACCCTTTCCTCCGCCGGTTTTATAGTCGATAATACGAATTACCCCGTTGTACCTGTCGATGCGGTCGGCAAAGCCCGATAGTTTGACTTCTGTTTCTGTTCTGTTCAACAAAAAAGTGTGGAATGCTACAATTCGCTCTTCAAAACTGACGGGAATAAACGGGGTATTCCGAGCATCGAATAATAGCATTCCCTTAATATATTTCTCTATTACATCGCGGTCGAGAACTAGCCTGCCGTTTTCCTCAAAATCGTCGGGTAACGATTCCGAATGATAGTACTCTTTGGCAAACGATTCATTCAACAGTTGGTTTATTGTTTCGTTATCCTCATATATTGCCATAACAATTTTTTGTGTCATAGCTTTGTCGCGGTAAGGCATATACAGCTTTTCCATCACGTTATGCAGTATGTTCCCGAAAACATTTATGGACAATTCCTCTTGTACCTCTTCCGTTTTGTTAATACGGGCTATGTAGCGGAAATAAAACTGTAATGGGCATTTTATAAAGCTCGACAATGCGCTGGGTGACAGGCTTAACGTGGCATTTTTACCCCAATAGGACTGCAAGGAGGCCATTACATCGTTGTTTTTCTCAATTATAATAGGCTGTGTCTCGTTAAAGTTAAGCCGGAACGAAAGCGATTGTTCGGCGATTTTATGTCCCGATTCAAATTTTAACTGGTACAGGTAACGGCTCATTTCGCCGGTACGGGCCTCGTCGGTTTTTGACGAGTATACCAGGCTGATTTTTTTGGCACGTTGCAATAGGCGGTAAAAATAATAGGCATAAATAGCCTCCTGCTGTTCGACAACGGGTAACCCGAACCCCCTGCGTAAATGGTAAGGCACAAACGACGGCACATTGCCCGTGCGTGGCAATATCCCTTCGTTTAGCGATAAGATGATAAGGTTATCGAAATCTAACGTACGGGTTTCGAGCAAGCCCATTATTTGCAAGCCTTTGACCGGCTGGCCGGTAAACGGGATGCGTAACGAGCTGAAAACACTACGTAACAGACTTAAAAATACAGGTAACCCGATGGATAGTTTCCCCTCATCAATTGATTTTTTTAACCGGTTGAGCGCTTTTACAATGTGGTATATATACTCGCGGCGCAAGGCGTTGTCGTCATCATCGCCGGACAAACGAACCTTGGCAATCAGGCTGAACATATCGATCAAATAATCGGCCATTTGCATGTAATCGTTTACCGGAGTGAAAATAGTGCACAGGAATTTATGGGCTTTAAAAAAATCCTGCTCCACATACACAATATTTTTATCTACAATATCTGTTTTCAATTTGTCCGGTTCGGTTCCGGCCAGTAGCTTTATATACTGGTGATTTAATACCGATAGTACATCCTTGTGGTAAAAACGGCTTGTTTTGCCGCTGCTTTTGCAGCCCCGTTGTAGGCGGATAAGCAATTCGGCCAGCGAGTAAACCGCCGTTTGTTTCAGCGGAAACCCAATGGTAATGTTCACATCTTTGGCGCTATCGGGCAGCGAGTACAGTACCGGCAGCAATAAATTTTCATCGGCAAGGATAATGGCCGTTTTACGGTTCAGCGGGGCATCCATTTCTGCTAATAGCGTAGGTAGTATTTTGGACTGCAACACATCCGACGGAACCGATGTTATACTTATTTGCTTAGGCATGCTGAATGAAGAATCGAGGCTGAACGATTGCGGCATTGGGAATTGCGAGATGTTGCTGCGTAAAAAATACCCGGCTTCCTGCACCGGATTATGCAGGTAATAGTCATCGTAATCATAGTAAAAATCGGCCTGCCCTACGTTTTTCAAATAAACGAATAACGATTTTTCACACTCGTTTAAAGCGTTAAATCCTATAAATACATATTTTTTATCGCCCAAACCCGAGACTTCCCCGTTCGATATCCGTTCGGCGGCATCGCGGTAAAGCATGCCTTCGTAAGCCTCGCCTTTGTCGGCCAAAAGCTTTTTAAAGTTGTTGTACACAGGATATAAAATATCCCATACTTCGATAAACTGATGCTGTAATTTGCTTTCTCCTTTCGGGTCGAAGGATGACCAGAATGATTGGATATACTTGATTTGTTCGCTTTCGAGGAATGAAAAGTCGCCTTCGAATGTTTTTTGGGCGGCCAGGTTTTTAAACAAATCTTCGGCTTTAATACGATGTTTATCAATGGCATCGAAGTCGGTTAAAAGAATTTCGCCCCAAAAGTAAAAATGGTCGAATGTTTCGACCGATTTTTTGAAATGTGTATAAACCTTATATAAATCAACTAATAAACTGTAATCATCGGCTTGTTTTAAAGGCGATATTTTTTTTACTAGATCTTCGGCGCTTAAATAAACAGGCTGCCACAAAGGGCGGTTTATTTGCTTTGTCAGCGCATCGGTAAAAAACAGGCGCGCCCGTTGCGACGGGAGTACAATGTTCAACAGGGATATACCCTCGCCATACCGTTGGTATAAATCGGCGGCAACAGCATGTAAAAAATTGGGGGTACTCATGATTATTTAAATAATTGAAAATGGTATCACGTATCAGGGTACACGACTCTTTTAATGTGATAATATGCTGATATTATAATGTTTATTTGTTGATGAATAGACTGTTGTTGTATTGTTATCCTGAACGAAGTAAAGGATTTAACATCGAGGCGCTTCACTAATATCAGCACGACAATGAAAAGTCAATAAATCAGCATATTAAAGAGTTTTATTTTATAAATCCGCTACGGCGTAACAGGGCGTCAATTGTAGGCTCCTGCCCGCGGAAACGCACATATAAAATCATGGGCTTTTCAGTATCGCCTTTCGAGAGGATATTGTTCCGGAACGAATCGGCTGTGGCTTTATCAAAAATACCGTTCTTTTTAAATACAGAAAATGCATCGGCATCCAGCACTTCTGCCCATTTGTAGCCATAGTACCCAGCCGAGTAGCCGCCTGCAAAAATATGGCTGAATGCCGTGCTGGTAAGCGTACCGTCCACTACGGGCAATATTTGCATAGGTTCAACGGCTTTCATCTCAAAGGCGGCAATATTTTCGGTTAACGGTTTATCGATCGAATGATAAGCTATATCCAATGTACCGTACATCAATTGGCGCACACTGGCGTAACCTTCCATAAAGTTACGGCTATCGATAATCCGTTGTATAAGTTCCGCGGGAATTTTTTCACCGGTTTGGTAATGTGTGGCAAACATATCCAGAAATTCTTTTTCCATACCCCAGTTCTCCATTATTTGCGAGGGCAGCTCAACAAAATCGTGCAGCACGTTAGTACCTGCAAGGCTTTCGTACGTTACATCCGATAACATGCTGTGCAAACCGTGGCCGAACTCGTGCAAAAATGTTTCGGTTTCGTAAAACGTAAGTAATGAAGGCTTGTCGGCAGTAGGTTTTGTAAAATTGCACACCAGCGATACAAACGGGCGGTAATCGGCTCCGTTTTGTTTGTATTGGGTACGGTATTCGGTCATCCATGCACCGCCGCGTTTGCCTTCGCGCGGAAAGAAATCGAGGTATAAAATGGATATCAATTTGCCTGATTCATCGGTAACCTCATAGGTTTTAACATCGGCATGGTATACCGGAATTTCTTTGTTTTCGGTAAACTTAAGCCCGTATAAACGGTTGCTCAACTGAAATATGCCGTCAATTACTTTATCCAGTTGGAAATAGGGACGTGTAACCTCGTCGTCTACTGCATATTTTTGTGTTTTCAGCTTTTCCGAGTAGTAGCTGAAATCCCAGGGCATTAACTTGAAATCGGCGCCCTGCGATTGAGCGAATTTTTGCAAATCGTCAATTTCCTTTACTGCAACCGGCTTCGAGGTTACAAGCAACTGGTTCAGTAAATTATTTACCGCCTGTGGATTTTCGGCCATTTTTGTTTTCAAAGCGTAATCGGCATACGTAGGGCTGCCTAACAACTGTGCCATTTCAAGGCGCAGGTTTACAAGCTTGCGTACGTTTTCCTTATTATCATACTCATTGCCTTTACAGCTTTTCGAGTTATAAGCGCGATACAATTCTTCGCGCAGTTTACGCTTATCGGCATATTTCAAAAACGGGCCGTAACTGGGTTGTTGCAGCGTAAATACCCAGCCTTCCGTATTTTTATTTTTAGCCTCGAATGCTGCCGCTTCGACAATACTTTCGGGCAGGCCGGCCAAATCTTTTTCGTCTGTAATTTGCAGAGTATAGGCGTTAGTTTCAGACAGCACATTATTGCCGAATTTAAGCGATAATAAACTCAATTCCTTTGAAACATTACGGAATTTCTCCTTATCCTCGGCCGACAGGTTTGCTCCTTGGCGCACAAAGCTGGCGTATATTTTGTCGAGCAGGCGTAGTTGTTCTCCGTTCAGGTTCAGGCTTTCTTTTTTGTCGTAAACCTGCTTGACACGGGCAAACAAATTTTCGTTCAAGTATATGTCGTTGCTGTAGTCGGTCAGTACAGGGGTAATTTCTTCCTCTATTTTATCCATTTCCGAATCGGTTTCGGCTGATGTAATATTGAAAAATATTGACGAAACTTGTCCGAGTTTGTGTCCGCTATGTTCAAAAGCTTCGA
Organism: Prevotellaceae bacterium; assembly: GCA_031263585.1. Taxonomy (GTDB): domain Bacteria; phylum Bacteroidota; class Bacteroidia; order Bacteroidales; family UBA932; genus JAISFN01. The sequence goes on from JAISFN010000152.1 coordinate 26,361, forward strand.
TTGTATTGGCAAAATCGGCCTCCTGCGGATTATTGGCAATAGCATCGATATCCACACGCGACTCTTCAATTGCAGCGTTAAAAGCAGGTATATAATGCTCGTGCTTTATTTTATCGAACGGCGGAGTTTGATGCGGCGTATCCCATGCTGCCAGCAGGGGGTTATCATTTTTCGAATCTTTTTTAGGCGCATCTCCGCATGAATTTATTAGTATTAGAGTCATAAAAAAAATTAAATAAATTACTTTTTTCATTTTATTGTTTTTTATGGTTGATTATCAGGTGTAAGTATTTATGTTCTTTCCCGTCCCATTTTGGGACAGCGTTCAAATTCGTTGGCTTGCTTTTCGGAGTCGAACAGCAAACGGTAGGTTACGTGGGTTTTATAAATTGTTCCGCCGATTTGTTGCTGGAAACGCATCATCACCGGGTTAAAGTCGCCTACCCAAGTAAGGTCGATATCTTTATAGGGGAAATCTTTTTTAAACGCCATTTCCGAAAATTTGGTAACCAAGGCCCCTTCAATACCTTTGCCTCTGTATTCGGGAATGATACCGAATATCAACCCAAGGATTCGCGTACATATTTTTCTTATTTTCAGCAGGTAAAATAACTTTATCTTTTGATAAAAACCCAGTTTGCCGTCGAGGTATTTTATAATCTGATTCAATTCGGGTATCTGGATAAAAAAACCGATCGGTTCGTCGTTGTGGTAAGCAAACTGAATCAGGCGCACGTCCATTATCGGTTTCATTTCCTTTACCGTTTCCATCACCATAGCCTCTGTCATTAAACTTACGCCATGATGCCCTGCCCACGCTTTATTGTAGATATAACAAAAATCTTTGGCCGCTTTTTTCAGTTTTTTTTTCGAAACATGCTCGAATCGGTATTCTGGATTTTTGAAAATACGTTCAGCTTTTTCTTTCAATAGCGGCGAAAAATTAACCGTATTTATCGGCCGGAGGTACGAGTATTGATTGAAATAGTTTTTAAACCCGTAATTTTCAAATAAATCCTTGTAATAAGGCGGGTTATAATTCATCCCATACGAGGGAGGAATAAATCCGTCAATCAACAGTCCCCACCATTTTTCGCGCGAGCCGAAATTTACAGGAGCATCAGCTGCGGCCATGCCATTATGTATCAGCCAATTTTTGGCTTTGTCGAAAAGCATGTTCGCCGCTTTTTGGCTGTTTATACATTCAAAGAAACCCATACCCCCAGTGAGTTGGTCGTTTAGTATAGACGTTTTATCATCGATAAAAGCAGCAATGCGGCCTATGGTTTTTCCTTCGGCATTACATAATATCCATCTATTCAGGCGTCCGTGCCGGAACATTTTATTTTGCAGCGGATTAAAAATTTGTTTTACCTCTGTATCTATCGGGCGCACCCAGTTCGGATCGTCTTTATAAAGTTTTACGGGTAATAAGATAAACTCATTGTTAAGTTTTTCGTTATTAATCTCGTATAAAGTGTAGTCCTCCATTTGTCCATAAATTTCAAAGTTTAAAGATAATTGAATGGCACGAAACAAACAAAAAACGTTTTTTAGTATCGCCTATCAAGTATTACGACATACGGCTTTTTTAATAAGATAATTCGTAAACGAGTGAATTTTAAAATAATTGAAACTGTAAAATAAACTGTGTCAGTAAAAGTTGAATAAAAATTATTTTGGAAAACACAACCAAAATCTCTCCTGTAAAGAACAGGAAAAACATTCCATGCAAGAGGAAAAGCCGTGTCTTCTATATTAATAAGCAATGCATCTATACGAAAAATAATTTCTCTCCGAATCGCGGTCAATAAGATGGAATTAAGCAAAAATGTTTAAGTTTTAGTATCTTCGCAAGCATAATAAAGACAAAGTCTAAGAGTTTGTCTAAAAATTTTCATTATAAAAATTTAATCATCAGCGCGATAAAAGCGAGATAAACCATCGTTTCGGAAGATTCTATCGTGCGTTCGCAGTCTTTCGCCAGCCGCCTA
>JAISFN010000154.1 GCA_031263585.1 Prevotellaceae bacterium
TAGGCGGCTGGCGAAAGACTGCGAACGCACGATAGAATCTTCCGAAACGATGGTTTATCTCGCTTTTATCGCGCTGATGATTAAATTTTTATAATGAAAATTTTTAGACAAACTCTTAACATATACTACTGAAAAGATGAAAATTATTATAGCCGGAGCAGGGGAGGTTGGAAGTCATTTGGTGAGGATGCTGGGCGATGAATCCCATGATATTACTGTTATCGATCCTAATGAGGAAAGAATACATCATGTTTCGCAGTTAACCGATTTGGTAATGATTGAGGGACGATCGACATCTATCGAGACTTTGATTAAAGCGAACATCCATAAGGCCGACCTGTTTATAGCCGTAAACCCCTCTGAGGATCAAGATATGAACATTACTAGCGCTATTTTGGCCAAACGGATGGGGGCGAAAAAAGTAATTGCGCGTATTAATAATGATGAATATCTGAAATCCAATTACAAAGAGATTTTTGTAGACATCGGGATTGACTACATGTTTTATCCTGAAAAAATTGCAGCACGTGAAATAATTGAATTATTGGGGCAAACAAGCTCGACGGAGTATATCGATTTTTCAGGCGGTAAGCTGTTGATGATTGTAATCAAGATGGAAGAAGACGCCCCAATACTTGGTACGTCATTAAAAAATGTTACAGGAAGCGATGTTGAACAGCTCGATTACAGGGTTGTTGCCATTGCCCGTAATGGGCGTACTATCATCCCTGGGCCTGCAGAGGAGTTTAAATTGCATGATATGGTTTATGTTATATCAAACCAGTCGGGCGTGAAAGAGGTTTTGCAGTATTCAGGTAAAACCAATATCGATGTTAACCGTTTGATGATACTGGGCGGTAGCCGCATCGGGCGTATGGTCGCCAAGGGTCTGGAGAATGAAGTGAACATTAAATTGGTTGATTATGACCGTGAAAAATGTGAACAGATGGCCAATATGTTCAATAAGGCATTGATTATTAATGCTGATGGTCGTAATACCGATGCGCTGATCGAAGAAGGCTTGCCAACAATGGATGCTTTTGTAGCTGTTACCGAAAGCTCGGAGACGAATATATTGGCATGTATGGCAGCTAAAAGTATGGGAGTTGGAAAAACAATAGCCGAAATCGAGAATATTGATTATATTAAATTAGCCGAAAGTATTGGTATTGACACTATTATTAATAAAAAAATTATTACGGGTGGGCGCATTTTCCGGTTTACAATGAACACCGATGTACAGGCAATAAAATGCCTTACAGGGTCGGATGCCGAGGTGTTGGAATTTATAGCCAAACCCGATAGTCCTGTTACGCGTGGACGGATAAAGGATGTAAATTTTCCAAAAGATGTTATTATTAGCGGCGTTACACGTGGCGACCAGACTTTTATAGCCACCGGTAGCAGTGTGATAAATGCCAATGACAGGGTAGTTGTTTTTGCTTTGCCTTCGGGGATTAATAAAATCGGTAAATTCTTTGTTTAACAATATATTATATTGTTATTTAAACTTATTTAAATCTTTTTCTGTAAAAATACTATACTAGGGACATGAATTTTTAATACATTTGTCTTCCAAAAATTTGAATAACTACAATAATTATGCAAATAGATTTACAAAAAATTCTTTCTATTTCGGGTTATCCCGGTTTGTATAAATACGTTTCTCAGGCGCGCAATGGTATTATTGTGGAGTCGCTTGTGGATAAAAAAAGAATGTGTGCCGGTACAGCCGAACGTGTAAGTTCTTTGGGTGATATTTCGATTTATACGGATACCGACGATGTTGCTTTGAAAGATATTTTATTGAAAATTAAAGAAAAACATAATAGCGAGGTCGCTATTTCCCATAAGGTTTCGCCCGATGAATTGAAAAAATACTTTGAAGATATGTTACCCGATTACGACCGTGAAAGAGTTTATCCGTCGCATATAAAAAAAGTAATTGAGTGGTATAATATTCTTCAAAAAAACGATATGCTCGAATTTATTGAAGATAATCAACAACAAAACGAGGAAGAAACAGCTTAGTACATCGGATAATGGCCTTCCCAACCCCTCAGAAGAGAAGGATTTAAAATTTCTTCTACTTTAGAAAAGGTAGAAGAGTAGTGTTTTGTTCTTGTTTTTAATTTATATAAGCTCTAATCACTAAGGTAGTGCGCTTTATACATAGCATGTTTTTTTCCCAAGAGTTGATACAATGACTTTTTCGTAGTATCTTATTTAAAAATTATGATAAATGAAAAAGATAACTTATTTTATAATTACCCTTATCGCCGTATTATTAATTGCAACAACAGCCCGGGCACAAAAGTTGTCCGATAAAATATTTTACGGCGGGGGAGTAGGTTTTTCCATCGAATCGAATTATTGGATGCTGAATGTTTCTCCCATATTAGGTTATCGCTTTACGCCTTCGTTTTCGGGGGGTGTGTCATTTATGTATGCTTATGAGAGTTATAAAAAGCGTCATCCCGATTTTACAGTAAATTCCTATGGTGGAGGGGCTTTTCTCCGTTATGATTTGGGGCCTACCTTAATGGAAAATGCTCCGTTTAGCATCTTCTTCCAGACCGATTATGAAGGCCGACAGGAAGAAGTGAAATATAAAAAATCGGAATTTTATAATGTTAATGATTATTCTGAGTTTCAGAACTGTTTATACTTAGGCGCCGGTTACTACCAGCCGCTTGGCGGGCGTATACGCGCCTACCTTATGGTATCGATTGATGTGCTCCATTTGGGTGGCGATGATGATATCAAGCCTCTTATCCGTGCGGGTATCGAGTTTTGAAAGAGATGATTAAGTTCGGTTTGGTATTATTCCAGCAAATCGGGCCGCAAGCGTTGGGTTCGTTCAAAAGCCTGTTCCTCATTCCATTTATCAATCAGTTTATGGTTGCCCGACAGTAGTATGTCGGGGACTTTCCAGCCGTTAAATTCTGGCGGTCGGGTGTATACAGGAGGCGATAATAAATTGTCTTGAAATGAATCGGTCAGCGCCGAAGTTTCGTCCGAAATTGCACCGGGAATAATGCGTACAATGGTGTCGATAATCACTGCGGCAGCCAGCTCGCCTCCCGATAGTACATAATCGCCAATCGAAATTTCTTTTGTAACAAGGCGTTCGCGTACTCGGTGATCCACTCCTTTATAATGCCCGCAAAGGATGATAATATTTTCGAAAGTTGATAAATGATTAGCAGTTGACTGTTTAAACTGTTCGCCGTCAGGCGTAACGTAAATAATTTCGTCATAACTCCTTTCCGATTTCAATTTTTCAATAATTTCAAAAATCGGTTCAATCATCATTACCATGCCGGCACCCCCGCCAAAAGCATAATCGTCTATTTGCTTGTAATTGCCTTTCCCGTAGTCGCGCAAATTATGTACATAAATATCGGCCAACCTCTTGTTACGGGCGCGTTTTACTATCGAGTGGTTTATAGGACTGTCGAGAAGCTCGGGCAATACGGTAATAACATCAATCCGCATATAGTTTTGTTGTATGATTGTTACCAATTTTGTTCTGATGAAAACAAATCTGAAATTTTTTGCAAATATACCATCCAATAATCGATTTTACTCCCTCGCCGAAAAACAAGTTTTCTTCGTTCTCCGGTTTACCTGAAATTTTAATCGAAAAAACGTTACCTTTCGATAAAAGACGGATGGCAAATCAGTC
>JAISFN010000155.1 GCA_031263585.1 Prevotellaceae bacterium
TAGGCGGCTGGCGAAAGACTGCGAACGCACGATAGAATCTTCCCAAACGATGGTTTATCTCGCTTTTATCGCGCTGATGATTAAATTTTTATAATGAAAATTTTTAGACAAACTCTAAGAGCCTGTTTAAATCTCAATGAAATAAAAATATAAAGGGTTTCCGTATTCGCCGAAAGGTATTTTCTTTGAAGCGACGAAACTAAAAAGAAATGTATCAGGCAAATTTAACGGAAACCCAGCGACAATATATAAAGAAAGCGCTGCATATCCAAGAAAGGAAAAGGAAATATGATTTACGGGAGGTGTGGAATGGCATATTCTATTTGGTGAAAACTGGCAGCCAGTGTCGGATGCTTCCATCCGATTTCCCCAAGCGGCAACTGGCCTATTATTATTTTCCACGATGGAAAGAAGACGGTACATTCGAGGAAATACATGAAAATTTGCGGGACAAATGCCGGGAACGGCAAAAAAAGCGCCGGTTGCCTAGCGTGGGACTGATCGACAGTCAAAACGTAAAGACTACCCGCGTGGGAGGTGAAAGCCGCGGCGTGGACGGCGGGAAAAAGATAAAGGGACGCAAAAGGCATATCATCACGGATATCCATGGTTTATTGCTTACTGTCGAAATACATGCGGCCAACGAAAATGACGGTAAGGCCGGTTTCAGGGTGATCAAATCTCCGGGCGGCCGTTTTGAGCGGATGAAGAAGATTTACGCCGACGGGGGTTACCGGGACGAGCTGGAAGAAAATGTCAAAAATGACTTCGGGTGGAACATGGAAATCACCTTGCGTTTAGACAAATCAACCGGGTTTAAGCCCCTGACCAAACACTGGATCGTGGAGTGAACATTTTCACGGTTGGAAAATTTTCGCAGGCTGGTCGAAGATTACAAGTATAAAGTCCCTACAAGTGAAGCTATGCTACATCCGGCTTTTATCGCTTTGATGCTCAATAGAATTTATTCGCAATGAAATTTAAACAGTTTCTTAAGCAAGGTTATAAAACAAAAGACCTGTACGGGCTAAAAAAGAAATAGTTACATTAATAAAAAAAGATTTTACAATAAATTAAACTAAAGCCTGCCTATTATTGTTAATTTTGCTAACATCAAGATTATATAATTGATAATTGTAAATTACACATTGATTATTATTAATATATTGATAATAAACATTATACAATTGTATAATGAGATAATTTCTTAATTGTGACATGCTAACTGCGTATTGCGAAACATAAATTAGCTGATGAGGAAATTAAAGAATGTGATAATTATATTCAAATTCACTCATTTACGCGTTATCAAATTAAATAAAATTGTGATACAATTTTTAATTATCAACTTTCCATTTTCAATTAATAAATACCTCAGTAACGAGGGTTGGGAGACAATGAAATGACACGAGGGAAGAAAATAGTTTTTTGGAGTATTGCCATCATATTATTGGTGTTGGCATTAATGTTTTATTTCCGTTTTTATTACGTTTTCGGTGAGGGAGTAAAAACAGGTCAGTTAAATTATGTGGTAAAAAAAGGCTATATTTTTAAAACCTACGAAGGTAAAATGATTCAATCGGGTTTTCGTACTACGCAACCCGGTTCGATACAATCGAATGAGTTTGAATTTTCTATCCAGAACAAACGTATTGCCGATTCATTAATGCGGATGCGCGAGGGTAAGGAAATAGCTTTGCATTATCGCGAGTATTTCGGCGCCATATCCTGGCGGGGCTACAGTAAATTTATTGTCGATAGCATTGTGTCGGTACATGATGCGCATCGGATAATTCCCGATGCCATATCTGTTGCCGCAGGGAATTAAGTAATTGTTTGTTTTCACAATCTATCTCATAAAATCTTCAATTTAAAAAATGGAACAATTTATAATGGCACAGGGTATTCCTGTACGCGTTTTCGACAGTAAGAAAGGCGAAAATACCATCCTGTTATTACATGGTTATCTGGAAACCCTTACAGTATGGGAAGACTTTGTCGGCGAACTGGTAAAAGCAGGGTATCGTGTAATAAGTATCGATTTACCGGGGCACGGTTTATCGGGAACGCATGAAGAAATAAACACGATGGAGCTTATGTCCGATGTGTTGAATGAAATCCTTGATAAATTGAATATTAACCGATGTTTTGTTACAGGCCACTCAATGGGAGGTTATGTTGCCCTGGCATTTTCCAAAAAATACTCTGAAAAAACAAAAGCGTTGTGCTTGTTCCATTCGACCCCCAACCCCGACTCGGACGAAAAAAGATTCAACCGCGACAGGGAGATCGGATTCATAAAAGAGGGCAAACTCGACATGGTTATCAATCTAAGCGTGCCGCGTATGTTTGCCAACAACAATGTAAAACGTTTTGCAGAAAAAATACAGGAAATTGAAGAAACCGCCACAATAGCCGAACCCGAAGGAATTATTGCCTGCTTACGAGGTATGAAAGAACGCGAGGACATGAATCTTTTCCTGAAAGAGTTTGACAAGCCTTTGCTGTTTATTTTCGGGAAAAAGGATAACCATATTTCGATGGAAGTTGTAACCAGTTTAACAGAGAAATTTCCACAAGCAAAAACCATGATACTCGAAAATTCAGGGCATGCAGGGTTTATCGAAGAACAAGAAATTTCAGTTGCCGGGTTTACTGATTTTACAAAGGGCGTATTTGTATAAATATATATAAGTTATTATAAACTAAATTATTATATGCTTAAAATTGTCCTTACGTGATTTTTATGTATCATTGTATAATATTTAGTTGATGTATGGAATTGAACGAAGCAACAACCCGCGCACAGTATTTACGCGATCAGTTAAATCAGCACAATTACAATTACTACGTATTTAATAACCCTATTATCAGCGATTTTGAATACGACAAATTGCTGACCGAATTAACGGATCTCGAAAAACAATACCCGCAACTGCAAACCCCCGACTCCCCCACTCTACGGGTAGGCAGTGATATTTTAGAGCAGTTTGTACAAATACCGCATAATTACCCCATGCTGTCGTTAAGTAATACGTATTCCGAAACCGAAATCCTCGATTTCGACCACCGTATACGTAAAGAAATTAACGGAGATATTGAATATGTTTGCGAGTTAAAATTTGACGGTGCGGCTATCAGCTTGACCTATATCGACGGTGTTTTGGCTTATGCCGTAACCCGCGGAGACGGCGAACAAGGCGACGATGTTACCGCCAATGTGCGTACCATAAAAGCAATACCTCTACGGTTGAAAGGGAATGACTATCCCAAAGAGTTCGAGATGCGGGGAGAAATATTCATGCCTCATACTTCGTTCAAACGGCTTAATGAGGAACGTATTGATATCGGCGAATCGCCTTTTGCCAATCCGCGCAATGCTGCAGCAGGTACGTTAAAGCTGCTCGACCCGAAAGAAGTGGCAAAGCGAAGTCTCGACTGTTTTCTATACTATATCCTGGGCGAAAATCTGCCTTATGAAAAGCAATACGAGAATCTAGAAAAAGCCCGAACATGGGGCTTCAAAGTTTCCGACCATATGCGTAAGTGTAAGGATTTAAACGAAGTTTTCAGTTTTATCCGTTATTGGGACACCGAGCGAAAAAACCTGCCTTACGATACTGATGGCGCTGTTATAAAATTAAATGACTATGTATTACAGCGCCGGATGGGTACTACGGCAAAGTCGCCGCGCTGGGCTATTGCTTACAAATTTAAGGCGGAACAAGCTGTAACACGGCTGTTAAGTGTCGATTTTCAGGTAGGCCGCACTGGGGTTATTACGCCAGTTGCCAATTTACAGCCCGTACAATTAGCCGGGACTACGGTTAAACGAGCCTCGCTGCACAATGCCGACCAGATAGAACTGCTTGACGCACGCATAGGTGATGCGGTTATTGTTGAAAAAGGCGGCGAAATTATTCCCAAAATCGTAGGAATCGATCTAGTGCAACGCCCGGTAAACAGCGCTACTTTCGAGTATATTACACATTGTCCTGAATGCGGTACGTTATTGATAAAAGACGTCGGAGAAGCCAAACATTATTGTCCGAACGAAACCGGTTGTCCTCCGCAAATTATCGGTAAAATAGAACATTTTATCAGCCGGAAAGCGATGAATATCGACGGGATAGGCTCCGAAAAGGTCGATCAGTTTTACAAACAACACTTAATCAACAATCCTGCCGATTTATACGATTTAAAAGTCGAACAGCTTGTTAACCTTGAGCGTATGGGTAAGCGCTCGGCCAATAATATTATCAAAGGCATCGAAAAATCGAAAAACGTACTTTACAGCCGGGTTTTGTTTGCCTTAGGTATTCGTTTTGTCGGCGAAACTACGGCTAAAAAACTGGCTGAGGCATTTCCATCAATCGACAAATTGAAAAATGCTGGAATTGAAGATTTATTGCAAGTTGGCGAAATTGGCGAACGCATTGCCCAAAGTGTTGTCGATTATTTCTCAAACAAGGAATATATGACAATGCTTAGCCGTTTACGCTCGGCCGGATTGCAATTTGAACAAGCCGGAAGCGAAAAAAACAGGCTTTCGGATAAACTTGAGAGTATACATATTGTTATTTCGGGTAACTTTACACGCTGGTCGCGCGAGGATTTGAAAACGCTGATCGAGCAACATGGCGGTAAAAACCTGAGTACCATGTCATCTAATGTAAACTATTTACTGGCAGGAGATAAAATTGGTCCCGCCAAATTACAAAAAGCCGAAAAATTAGGTGTGAAAATCATTGGCGAAAATGAATTTATCGACATGATTAGCTAATACTTTTCACTGTTTTTCGAAAAACAATATCCATATAACGACTTACGATTAACGCATGATTAAATTTGTTAAAAATAAAGCGCGGACTAATGCAATTGCTTCTATCCGCAAGCAGCTCCGACGGCATATGGGCTTCTGTAATTTCGATACCATAAAAAGCGTAGGGATAATTGTTCGTTATCAATTTGATATTGAAAATGAAGCAGTAAATAAATTGCTCGATTTTTTTAAGCAAAAATCGATTAGACCCGAAATACTGGTTTATTACCCCGATAAGAAGTTACCCGCTAATGTAATCGTCCGTGAAGGTATGCTATTATTTGTCGAGGGGGGTACCAACTGGTTCGGCAAACCCCAAAAACAAGAAATAGAAAGTTTTATCAATACCGATTTCGGATTGCTGATAGACCTTTCGCCACAGCATGTTTTTTCACTACAGTATATTGTTGAAGCATCGAAAGCATCATTTAAAGTCGGCCGAATGTCCTATAAGGATGACCCCTATGATTTTGTGTTATTAGGCGATCTGGATAATGACAGCAAATATGTGGATGATTTGTTCAGGTATCTGACAAAGTTGGAAAAATAGCATAGCACAATATATATCAATAATATAAAAGCTATTAAACCATACATGAACAACAAATCCGAAGAACAACAAATTACTTCTGTTTGTCAATCACTTATACCCAAGCTACAGTCATTGGAAGATGAGCGGATAAAAATCCGCAAGTATACCCGCAATTTCTGGCTTATAAGCTTGCTTGTTGCCGGATGCACAGTCTGTTTTTTATACATGCGCCAAATAGCCGATATCGTTACATGGGTTTCAACTGCCATAATAATTGTAGGTGTTATTGTTTTTTATGTGTTATACGTGTCGGGGCCTCTGTCTAAGTTTTCCAACAGATTCAAGGATGAGGTAATACGCGCCTTGATTTCCTCGTTTTTACCCGACTCTTCCTATAAGCCCGACAATCATGTTTCGATGAACGAATATTATAACTCGGCGCTTTTTAAAAACAGTGTCGACCGCTATTCGGGTAAAAATTATGTCGAAGGGGTGGTTGACAAAACAGCCGTACGTTTTTCGGAGCTACACACCGAGTATAAAACAACAACCAGAACGAAGAATGGAGGAACCCAAACCCATTGGCACACCATTTTCCAGGGTCTTTTTATGATTGCCGATGCTAACAAACATTTTAATGCCCGTACTTACATTTTGCCCGATTTCAGCCAACGAGTTTTCGGAGGATTAGGCAAATGGCTCCAAAAAAACTTTGGCGATTCGCGCGGACAAGTAGTGTATTTGGAAAATCCGGTTTTCGAGAAAAAGTTTGCTGTTTATACCACCGACCCTGTAGAGGCTCGCTATCTGATAACCCCGCAAATGCAGGAACGTATGATTAGGCTTGCCGACCATGTGGGCGGAGGTGTTAGCGCATCGTTTGCCGATGGTAAGCTGTACTTGGCTATAGTTAAAAAAGATGGTCTTTTTCAGCTCAATACAAGCCCGTCTCTTTTAAATGTAAACACGTTAAAGTACTATGCCAACGAAATTACCGACATACTGTCGGTAGTACATATTCTCGATTTAAACACACGTATCTGGGGAAAAGATTAATACCGTGTGTCGCACAAGTCTTGCCACCTGTTATTTGATTTTTGGTTCTAAATATACCTTTTTATTTTTTCGATTATCATTTCGGGTGTAATCATTTCCATGCACGCATAATCTTTCCGGTAGCAAGGCTTATTGCCATAAACCGAACACGGACGGCAATACAAATCGGTTTGTACAACGTTTTCCATTTTTTGCCCCCAGCCGTAAAAACCTGCAAAAGGGTGTGTTGCACCCCATACCGATACCACTGGCGTATTTACCAGCGATGCAAGGTGCATATTGCCCGAGTCCATTGTCAGCATAACATCCAACCGATTGATTAGCTGCAACTCTTCTCGAAGGCTTAATTGCCCGACAATCGAAGTGCAATGTGTGTATTTTTTATTCCATTGGGCGAGAAGGTTTTTCTCCTTATCCCCGCCTCCGAATAAAAATACGGCAATATTCATTTTATCAAAATGGGCTACAATTTTTTCCATTCGCTCAATAGGGTAAATTTTACCCGTATACATGGCAAAAGGGGCAATACCTATTTTAGCAACAGCAGCGTTATTTAAAAATGAACTTACTTTATCGCTTACTGCATAGTCCTTAGAATATATTGATTTAAAGGCCAGCGAAACAGGGAAACCAGATTTACGAAAAACATCGGCGTAACGTTCGGCTGACGTTTTGAGCTGTAGCAGTTTTTTATTTTTTTGCCGGGTAAATGCATGTTTTTCCTTACGTCCCTTATTAATTACAGTTACCTTTACGCCCGACAGCTTGAAAAACATACGGATAATTTTACTGCGGATAACATTATGTAAATCGGCAACTAAATCAAAATTATAAACTTTCAGTTCCTTATAAAGCCTGTATAATCCTTTCAGTCCTTTATAGTCTTTCGTTTTAATCCCGATAAACGTAACACTTTCCAGTTTCTCGAAAAAAGGAACAAAAGCCATATTAGACAGCATGAACAGCTCAGCCTCGGGATATTTACGCTTTATTGAGTAAAGTACGGGAACAACAATGGCAACATCGCCCATTGCCGAAAGACGGATTACCAAAACTCGTTTAGGATTATTTTCCATTCAATAGAATTTATCAATATATTTTGCCATCCCAAATAAAACAAAGGATGTATTTTTTGAGTTACAAGATACTTTACTGACATTCGGCATGAAAAAAACATTGCATTAATTATTACTAATCACTTAGTATATCAGCAAGTAAACATTTTATGATTAATCATTAACATATCGGTACATTATCTCATTAGCAAATTCTCTCATTCTCCAATTAACACCACTATACCTCATTTGTTTCCGATAACATGCCGAGGTCTTCGTCATCCAATATATCATTATACTTCTCTTCGTTATCCTCGTCATATTCCTCTTCGGCCAATTCTTTCGAGGCTTTACTCTTCTTTTTATTATTGATGTTTGCTATCTCGTCATCAATGGGTAGCGGTTCCTGTACCGGGCGGTCGATAAGCTGGTCGGGCGGATTACCTTTTCCATCCACCGTACGCGGATAACGCTCTCTGCATATGGCATCTATCTCTCCGATAAATTCGATTAAAAACGAACGGTTGTTAAAAAAATCGAAAGTATAAATCAAGTAGTTTATTTTATTATTAATCAAATCTTCGAGCATAATTGTATCCATAGCGCCATCACCCATGTCGAAAAGAGCATATTGAGTATGTTTATTCCGATTGGCGTCGGAAGTGTAAAATGCAGCCATTTGCGCCTCGTCAAAATCTACATCATCCTGGATATGCCTGTGAAATTCATATAAAGTATCGTTTTGTTCGATTTCATATTCCCTGAAAAAACCGTCTTTGCGTCCGGTTGTCATCTTAAACCTGTAAATCATATCCTTTTCCGTAAAATTTAAGTATTTTTTATAGTAAATACTTATTTAATTGTTAATTAAAAAATTCACCGTGTCAATCTTATCGGCATAATCGAATAATTGCGGATGCTGAGTTTGCCCGAACCTTACCGCATTACAGACATCATCATACTGATATGCTACACATTGCAGATGATTCGACAGCAATTGTACAATTTTCTTTGCATACTCTAAATTAGTATATTTTTGATAGTTTACCAAAGCAATCGGCGCCGATAATAAAATACTGTTTTTTAACAATAAAAAACCAGTATCGTAATACCAAGTATTTTCCATGTCCATCACCGCTTTCTGATAGCGATAACAATCGCGGTAAGCTTTATGGTTTGCCACAAACGAATAGCTTGATAAAATGCTGATAAGCCTATCAAAATTATAATTTTCAGGCACCAACAACGATGAAACATTCCTGCAGCCCAACCCGAAATAGCTGAAAATATCTTTGCCCAATGCCTGCATATCATCTGTTGTTTCTTCGCCAGTTAATATGGCCACGCTACTGCGGTTTTTACGGATAATGTGCGGAATATTTCCATACCACGATTCGAAATAACGGGCAGAATTATTACTACCCGTACAGATAACCGCATCGACATCCACCGGGCGCTGTTGTGTATAAACAATCAGTTCACCGAAACGAGGTTCTATCTTGCACAATATATCCGTCAAAACATGTACCAGTACATTATCTTTTGAGGATGTTTTAATTACGGCACAATATCCGCAAAGCAGTACACAAAGCAAATCGTGGAAGCCCACCAACGGAATATTACCTGCCATAATTATACCGATTTTATGCTTGCTATCCGACTCGTCCGGCATGAACCGGTAATGCCCCAGCCACAATTTTAATTTTTCTTCATCAAGCATATCGGTAGTATTGGCCTGTATCGCCTGCTCTACATTGGCTGCAACAAACCATATATTTTCAATACATGCATAATTTATTGCCTTATCCAGCAGCAAAAAAGCATCAATACCCCCAATATAAGTGGTTCCTATCTTTTTATCCGATATATACGATTTCAGAAAAAGCCCTAATGCAATAAACGCCTGTTTTCTTTCATCAAAATTCATAAATTTATTCTCTACCCTATTTATTCCGAAATAAGCTGTTTTTAAATTCCTTCTTTTGTACTTCAATTTATAAAACCAAATGCTTTGGTTAAGTAATATAACCTATATTACCGCTAAATTTAAGGAGCCTAAAGGTAATAAAATTTAGCCTGTTCCTTAAAAATAAGCAAAATAACATTAGTAATAATATAGTTGCAACAAGCCTTACTTAGTTTCATTATGTCTCAGTTTATCAAAATATGCATTAGCCACGTTTACAGTATTTTAAATTACAGAATCAATACCTGTATATAATCACTATATAACTATAACTAAGAGCCTATTTAAATTTCAATGGAATAAAAATATAAAGAGTTTCCGTATTCGGCGAACAAGTATTTTCTTTGAAGTGACGAAACTAAAAAGAAATGTATCTGGCAAATTTAACGGAAACTCAGCGGCAATATATAAAGAAAGCGCTGCATATCCAAGAAAGGAAAAGGAAGTATGATTTGCGGGAAGTGTGGAATGGCATATTCTATTTGGTGAAAACCGGCTGTCGGTGGCGCATGCTTGCCGATGAATTGATTTCCGCAATTTTCACACAAATAATTCTACTTTCCTGAGTATTTTTTACCATTTTTCTTTATCTTTGTCCCTCGACAGGGGGGGTCAATACAGTTCTATCTTTATTTATTTTCATTCAACAAAAATACAGATTATTCCTTCATTGTCAATTTTTTACATCAACATATTTTTTAGATCACCACCAAATATTTTATTTTATATTTATGCCTCTGGTAGATCTGGAAATATCGACAAGAATGAGGCAAATATTGTATACTTGTTATTATAAAATATAAAAATCATATGAACAGTGAACAACTGACAAATACAAATGCCCTGGTAGCATTTTTACAGAAGCCTGCTTACGAATTTACTAAAAATGACATTATTAACTTTGTTAGGAAGAATGACATCCAAATGGTGAATTTTATGTATCCGGCAGCTGACGGGCGCTTGAAAACATTGAATTTTGTCATAAGCAGCTTTTCTTATCTGGAAACAATACTTACTTGTGGCGAGCGGGTTGACGGGTCAAGCTTGTTTCCAAATTTTATTGAGGCCGGCAACAGCGACTTATATGTGATACCCCGTTTCCGTACGGCTTTTGTCGATCCTTTTGCCGAATTACCTACATTATGCCTGCTCTGTTCCTTTTTTAATAAAGACGGAGAACTGTTTGAGGCATCGCCCGAGTATACATTGCATAAGGCAAGCGAGATTTTTACTAGAACTACGGGCATGACATTCGAGGCTATGGGCGAATTGGAATATTATGTAATAGCTCCGGACGAAGGAGTGTTTCAAACATCCGATCAACGGGGGTATCATGAATCGATGCCTTTTGCTAAGTTTAACCATTTCCATACACGCTGCATGCAATACATAACCCAAACAGGCGGGCATATCAAGTACGGACATTCGGAAGTGGGCAACTTTACCTTAAATGGAAAAATTTATGAACAGAATGAAATAGAATTTTTGCCCACAAAGGTTGAAGATGCTGCCGACCAACTGGTAATTGCCAAATGGATAATCCGTAACCTTGCTTATGAATATGGTTTGGATGTAACATTTGCCCCGAAGATTACAACAGGTAAAGCGGGTTCAGGTTTGCATGTACACATGCGCATTATGAAAAACGGAAAAAACCAAATGCTGGAAAATGGTATTCTATCGCAAACCGCACGTAAAGTAATTGCCGGCATGATGGTTCTTGCACCCTCGATTACAGCTTTCGGCAATACAAACCCAACGTCGTATTTCCGTTTGGTGCCTAATCAGGAGGCTCCCACCAACATATGTTGGGGTGATCGTAACCGTTCAGTATTGGTGCGTGTACCTTTGGGGTGGACAGCCCAAAAGGATATGTGTTCAAGAGTTAATCCGCTGGAAAAACCGGAATACTTCGATACGACACAAAAACAAACTGTTGAAATCCGCTCGGCCGACGGTTCAGCCGATATATACCAGCTAATGGCCGGACTGGCTGTTGCCTGCCGTTACGGGTTTGAGATGAACGATGCTTTGGAAATAGCCGGAAAAACATATGTTGACGTAAACATACATCGTGCCGAAAATATGGAACGTGTAAAATCGCTGGAGCAGCTACCCGATAATTGCGTGGCATCTGCCGAAAGGTTGGAGCAGCAAAGGGCTGTTTACGAGCAGTACAATGTATTTAGCCCGGCAATGATTGACGGCATCATTAAAATGCTGAAATCGTACCATGATACAAATTTACGAGCTAATGTAATGAATAACACGGAGGCTATGATAGAACTGGTAAATAAATATTTTTACTGCGGATAGTTAATTTTGCATAGATTTTTTATTTTACAGGTAAAAAAATTTATATGACATGCCCGATATGCGTTAGGAAGAATACTGCAAAGATGGTTTAATCCATGGTCGCCAACGTTATAAATGCAAGCCATGCCGATATTATTACTCCGTTAATTAGAAGTCCGATATGAAGCCGCAGGAAACTTGTCGAATAGCATTTGAGATGTATTTGGAAGGTTAGGATTTTAAAGCCATAGGCCGACTGTTGCGAATTAGTACTGGACGGTATATTCATATGAGAATTGGAAATCGTTCCACGAATCGGACACGGATTTTTCATAAATAACGCAAGCCCTCTTTTTTACAAGCCCCTAATATCAGGGGCTTTTCTACTCCAGATTAACAATAACAACAGGCTTAACGCCTGTTTTTTTGTGAGTAACAGCGGCCGAAGCGTCGGTCGCCTGTACGCGGTACGTAAGGCGGTACTCGCGGAGG